>SKNP01000024.1 GCA_007120485.1 Nitriliruptoraceae bacterium | reverse complement strand
TGATGCGCCTCGCCAAACCGCTCGGCCTGGTCCTGCTGGCGGTGCTGGTGCTCGGGACGGTCGGCCGGTTCATGGGACCGGTCGTCGGCATCCTGCTGGTCGGTGCGCTGGTCTACCTGATCGGCAAGCGGGCGCAGCAGCAAGGCGGTGAGGACGGGTCCGACGGCCGGCTCTGACGGCACCGGTCCCCCGACGTCCCCCTGGCGCCGCGTGCCGCCTCAGCCCAGCGCGTCCCGCAGGAACGCGACCTGCTGGGTGAGCAGACGCTCAGCGACCACCTCCTGCGGGGTCATGTGGGTCACGCCGGACAGCGGCAGGAACCGGTGCGGTCGTCCGTCGGCCAGCAACGCGGCCGACAGCTGCAGCGAGTGCGCCGCAACCACGTTGTCGTCGGCGAGCCCGTGGATCAGCAACAGCTGCGGCAAAGCGTCGGCAGACCAGTCGGCGGCGTCGAGCAGCCGTCCGTCGTCGTCCACGAGGCTCGAACGCTGGTAGGCGCCGGGCTGCTCGTCCGGGACGCCGAGGTAGCGCTCGGTGTAGTGGGTGTCGTAGAGGTGCCAGTCGGTCACCGGGGCGCCGGCGACGGCCGCCTTGAACACGTCCGGACGGCGCAGCACGGCCAACGCGGCGAGGTACCCACCGAAGGACCAGCCACGGATCGCGACCCGGTCGAGGTCCAGTCGCGGCTCGAGGGCCGCGGCCGCGTGCAGCGCATCGATCTGGTCCTCGAGCACGGGCGTGGCGAGGTCGTGGTGGACCGCACGCTCCCAGCCCGGCCCGCGTCCCGGTGACCCTCGACCGTCGACCACCAGGACCGCGAAGCCCTGGTCGGCGAGCCACTGCGGGGTCAGGTACGCGGCACCGGAAGCGAGCACCCGCTGGACGTGCGGCCCGCCGTAGGGATCGAGCAGCACGGGCAGTGGTCCGGTGCCGGTGTCGTCGGTGGGCAGCAGCAGGGCGGCCCGTACACCTCGGTCCCCGAGCGTGAGCATCCGCGGTCGGGGCTCCAGGACGGGCGTCTCCGCGACCACCTCGAGGGGATGGACGTGCAGGTCGACGTCGTGGCCGGGTTGGGACGTGCGGTGCGACCAGCCGACGGTGACCGTCGGTGCGGTGCCCGTCAGGGTCGACGTGACCTCCACCCAGGGTGCGGCCAGCGCGGCGGCGGGACGTGAGCTCGATCGTCGGCCGGGCACGACCCGACGGACACCGGCCGGCAACACCGCGGTCTCCGATCGCAACGGCTCCGGGTTCGCGGGATCCAGGTCGAGTTCGTACGCGTCGATCCGGGTGGGGTCGTCCGCCGGGCTGGCGAGCAGTTCGATCACGCCGGGACGGTCGTCGACCACCTCACCGTCGGGCGTGCGCCACGGGTGGGCCGCCAGCACCTCGCGCACCTGCAACCCGGAGGGGGTGATCGGTGCACCGTCGACGCACAGGACCCGGGTGCCATCCGCACCGGGTTCGAGCCGGTCCTCCACGGTCGCCAGGCGGCCATCGGGCAGCCAGGTCGGGCTCCCCGGGACCAGCTCGACCCAGGCTTCGTCGGACCACGAACGCACCTCGGTGGTCGTCCCGGTCACCGGATCCGCGGTGAGGACCGTGGCGGTCCGTTGATCGCGCGGCTGGACCAGCAGGGTCAGGGGCCCATCGCCCCACGCGACGTGGGCCAGGTACTCGTCGTGGGTGTGGTCCCAGCTGACCTCGGTGCGGTCACCGGTGCCAGCATCGACGACCCACAACGACACCTCCGCGTTGTCGGCGCCAGCCGCCGGGTAGCGGTGCTCGGCGGCCGGCGTCCAGGGCTTGGCGGGGTCAGCGATCGTCCACGCAGCGACGCGCCGTTCGTCGACCCTGGCGACCGCGAGCCGGGCGCCATCCGTCGACCACCAGAAGCCGCGGCTGCGGCGCATCTCCTCCGCGGCGATGAACTCGGCCCGTCCCCAGGCGACCCCGTCCTCGGTGAGCAGCGGCCGGGTGGTCCCGGTCGTGGCGGCACCGTCGGTCAGGTCCACGAGGTGGAGCCCGTCCCTCGCGTGGTAGGCGATCATCGCACCGTCGGGCGAGGGCCGGGGGTCGAACGCGGGGCCGGCGGTGGGCTGCTCGGCGACCTGGCCGGTGGCGACCTCGACGGTGTAGAGCCGACCCGCGAGCGTGAACGCGGCCACCGTGCAGGCGTCGTCGACGGCGTAGGCGACGATGCCGCCCGCCTGTTCGCGGGCACGCTCGCGACGGGCCCGCTCCTCCGCGGGCAACGGCCCGTCGTCACCACCGAGTTCGCGAGCGTCGACCAGTTTGCGGGTCGTCCCCGTCGAAGGATCGTGCTGCCACAGATGGGTGACCGGATCGTCGCCGGCGTCGGTCCGAAGGAACAGCACGATCGGCCCGTCCGGTCCGACGGTCGGCGTGAAGGCCCGCGGCACCCCGAGGGTGAAGCGGCGGGTACGGGCGTGCTGACGTGGGAAGCTGGTCACCGGCTGGCCTCGTTGCGCGACGCGCGTGCCCGTGGGTCGGGGACGCGCTGGACGGTCGTGGGGATGGATCGTGGCGGTCGAGCGTGCACCATGCTCGTGGTCGTCAGGCCGACGGCGTGGGCGCCGCTGCCGCCCGGTCGCGGGCCAGCAACGCCGCACCGACGACGCCAGCGTCGTCACCGAGCGCCGCCAACTCGATCGGTGGTGGGGTGCGCCAGGCAGCACCGACGAGCCGCTCGGCCATCGCCTGCTGCGCGTGTGGGAGCGCGACCGCCGCGACGCTGTGCGCCGCACCGCCACCGAGCACGACCACGTCCGGGTCGAGCGCGTTGACCAACGACGCCATCGCCACCCCGAGCCACTCGCCGACCTCGGTGAGCACCTCGATCGCGACCGGATCGCCGTCGGCGGCCGCCCGCGTGACGTCCGGACCACTCGGGTCATCGATCTCGCGCAGCGAGGTGACCAGGTCCGGGTCGACCAGCCGTTCGCGGGTGATCAGCCCCAGCGCGGTCCCCGACGCGTACGCCTCGATGCACCCGCGGTTGCCGCAGGGGCACTTGCGGCCACCCTCGTGGACCACCAGATGCCCGAGTTCACCGGCGAACCCACCCGAGCCGAGCACGACCTGCCCACCGACGACGATCCCACCGCCGACCCCCGTGCCGAGCGTCATCAGGACGACGTCGTCGCTGCCGGCGGCGACCCCGACCCGTTGCTCGGCCAGGGCAGCGACCGACGCATCGTTGGCGACGACGACCGGCGCGTCGCGATCACCGGTCAACTCCCGCGCCAGCGGCAGGTCGCGGACCCCGATGTTGGGCCCGTAGCGGACGGTGCCGACCGGGTCGACGAGCCCCGCGATCCCGATGCCGGCCGGCAACTGTGGGTACTCCGCCACCAGTTCCCGCAACGCTGCCAACAGCGGCTCGGCCTCCGCAGCCGGGGTCGGCCGGGCCGTGCGCTCCAGGATCGTGCCGTCGGCGGCGACCACGGCAGCCCGCAACCGCGTCCCGCCGATGTCGATGCCCAGAGCGGGACCGTCCAGGGACGTCGAGGTGGAGGTGTTCACGGGTCGAGGTCGATCCGTTGCGGTGCCCTCCCGGGCCCGGTGTGCCGCCGCCGGGATCCGGACGTGCCGTCCGGGCCGGGCCCACCCGCCGGCCGGTCGTCGGTGGCGCCGCCCGGCTCGGCAACGGATCCGGCCCCGGGCGC
>SKNP01000128.1 GCA_007120485.1 Nitriliruptoraceae bacterium | reverse complement strand
CCTGGAGGTGCCCGGCCGCTGAGGTCGGACGCTGGACCGCATCCAGCGAATCCACACCGGGTACCGCCCACGGCATCGGTCGGGAACTCGTCCCGCTCGACGCCACGACGACGACGTCGCGTGTCTCGTCTACTGCGGTAGGCGCTTCGACGGACCGACGTCGCCGTCCGTGACGGTGCCAGAGGTTCCATCCAGCAAGAGCCGGGGCGTGGCACCAGCCGCGCCCCGGCTCGCTCGTTCCAGACCGGCCTCGCACCAGACCCGGCGCTGGGCCTGACCGGGCCACTCCAGGTCGCGCCGCGTCCGGGTTGCGCGCCGCCGGCAACGTCCGGTGGCGCACCAGCGACGTGCCGCCGGCAACGTCCGGTGGCACACCAGCGACTTGCCGCCGCCCGCGTCGCGTGCAAGGCTCCGCCGCCGCCGCTGCACCGGACGTCCGTGCCTCGATCGAACCGCGTCGATGCCGAGCTCGCGCCTCCGGCGCGAGCCGCACTGGTCACCGCGCTGCTCTACCTGTTCCTGGTCGGCGTCGGGCTCCTGGAGAGCGGCATCGCCGCCCTCGGAGCCGGCTTCCAGGAGGGTCTGCTCGCCACGGTGTCGAACCCGCTGGCCGGGCTGTTCGCCGGCATCCTGGCCACGGTCCTCGTGCAGTCCTCGTCGGTCTCGACGGCGACGATCGTCGGCCTGGTGGGAGCGGGCTCGTTGACGCTACCGGCCGCCGTGCCGATGATCCTTGGCGCCAACATCGGGACCACGGTGACCAGCACGCTGGCTGCGCTCGGGTCGGTCCGACGGACCGAGGAGTTCAAGCGCGCGTTCGCCGGCGCGACGATGCACGACGTGTTCAACCTGATCGCGGTCGCGGTCCTGTTGCCCATCGAACTGGCCACCGGCTTCCTGTCCCGGTCGGCGGTCTGGCTGACCGGGATCCTGCGGGGGACCGAAGCCGCGGCCCCTGGCCGCTCCCCCATCCGTCGCGCCGTGTCGTTCCCGATCGATGCGATCGAGGGGGTCGTCGATCCGTCGGGAACCGGCGGGCTGCTCGCCGGGCTGCTGTTCCTCGCCCTCGGGCTCGGCGCGATCTTCCTGGCGTTGGGGTCGATCACCCGGAACATGCGCAAGCTGGTCCAGGGCAGCATCGAGCGGGCGATGAACCGCGTGATCGGCAGGGGTGGCGGCTCGGCGGGCCTGCTGGTCGGGGCGGCGGTCACCGTGGCCGTCCAGTCATCGACCATCACCACCTCGATCCTGGTGCCCCTGGTCGCAGCCGGGATCCTCACCCTGCGCAACGCCTATCCGATCACCCTCGGCGCCAACGTCGGGACCACCATCACCGCGCTGCTGGCCTCCCTGGCGGTGGTCCAACCCGAGGGGTTGGCGATCGCCCTGGTCCATACGCTGTTCAACCTGAGCGCGCTCCTGCTGCTGTTCCCCATCCCCCTCGTCCGTGATATCCCGGTCAGGATCGCCGAGCGCCTCGCGGCCGCGGCGACCGAGCACCGTGTCATCATCGTCGTCTACGTCGTCGGGCTGTTCCTGGTCATCCCGATAGTTGGCGTCGTCCTCCTCGACTGATCACCACGCGAGGCGAGTCCCCGCACACAGGAGCTGCACATGGCCTTCAGTTTCTTCCGCCGAGGCACCGATACCGACGCCCGGCTGGACGGGATCGAGGAGACGATCCGGCAGATGCTGGCCGACGACCAGCACGCGTTCGCCCTGGCCATGTCCGCGTTGCTCGGCGAGGTCGACGTCGACGAGATCCGCAAGGAGGTCAAGCGCACCGACCGCCGGGTCAACGACGGCGAACGGGCGATCCGTCGTGAACTGGTGGTCCACGCCAGCGTCGCCGGCTCCCTCGATACTCCGGCGCTGCTGGTCTACATGTCGATCGTCAAGGACATCGAACGCGTCGGCGACTACGCCAAGAACCTGCTCGACCTCGCCCGGGACGGCGTCGACCTGGGCGCTCACGACGACTGGTCGTTGCGGCGCGACAGCATCCTGCGGTTCATCGTGGACACCGCTGACACCTTCGCTGAACGTCACGTCGAGCGGGCGCGCGAGCTCCTGCAGCAGGGCGACGGGCTCCTCGACCGCTTCGACGACGAGGTGTCGGCATTGGTGCGCGGCGAGGACGCCGCCCCCGACCCGATCGCTCGAGCGCTGGCCCTGCGCTACCTCAAGCGGGTCATCGCCCACCTCACCAACGTCCTGTCGTCGGTGGTGATGCCGCTGGACCGCCTGGACTACTTCGACGAGGACCCCGAGGACCGCGAGAGCGAGAGCGAACGCGACGGCGGGCGTCCTCCGGAGGGTCGTCGCTGAGCGTCACCCCGCGTTCCGGGCTGGCATCCGGTCCGTCGGCTCAACCGTCGGTCGGCAGGGATGCCTCCACCACGGTCGTGCCCGTCGGCTCGTCGACGGCCGGATCGGCCTCCCGGGTGACCACGAACCGGGTCGCGTCCCCCATCTCGAGGGTGGCGGCGATCCCACCATCGTCCAGCTGGTCGCCAGCTGCCAGCCGTCGCGGCAGCACCTCGTCACCGTCGGGGGTGGGCTCGAACCACGCCACCAGCTGCTCTCCCTCCGCCAGCGGCTCGAGCCCGGTCAAGCTCATCGACAGCGTGTTCCCGTCGGTCGTCGCCACCCCGCGCACCCCGCCGCGAGCGTCGAGTTCCACGGGGATGCCGTCCGCCAGCCCTTCCAACGTCTCCGACTGGGTCTGCACGAGCCCGAGGTAGGCGGACGCCGCCGTCCGCAGGTGCAGGTTCCAGAACGCCATCGCCACCGCCAGCACGACCACCACGACGACGGCGATGGTGACGTGACGGATCGTCAGTCCGGTTCCCCCAGCCTCGGCCGGGGGCTCGTCCTCGGTCCGACGAGGCAGCTCCGTACGAACCGGCTCGCGCGACCGCTCGTCACGCTCGGCGTCGGCGAGGTCGGAGGCGATCCCCCGCAGCTCGGCGACCTTGGAACGACAGTCACGACAGCCCAGCAGGTGCGAACGGAACGCCGCGGCATCCGAGGTCGACAGGCCGCCGAGGACGTGCCCGACCGCCAGTTGCTCGTACCGTTCATGCTCGTCGGTCATCGCGCGGAGCGTACGACCTGGCCACCACCGAGGGCGACCCCCGGATGGTCAGCCGTGCGGCCGCCGAGGTCGACAGCGCGCATCCGAGGTCCGCTCACGGCTCCTGCGGACCGGGCGTGCGACGGATCACTCAGCAGGGCGATCCCGAGAGGAACTGCCTCGGGTTGACGGCCGAGCCGTTCACGCGGGTCTCGAAGTGCAGGTGCGGGCCGGTCGAGTTCCCGGTCGAGCCGACGTAGCCGATCGTCTGTCCCTGGGAGACCTGCGCTCCCTGGGACACCGCGAACCCGGTCTGGTGAGCGTAGGCGGTGACCACGCCGTCGTCGTGCTGGATCAGGGTGAGGTTCCCGTAGCCCCCCTGCCAGCCGGCGAAGATGACCCGGCCCGCCTTGGCTGCACCGATCGGGGTCCCCGGCGAGGCTCCCTGGTCGATCCCCCGGTGCATCCGACCCCAGCGTGGGCCGTACTCGGAGGTCACCGGTGCGCACATCGGCCACGCGTACCCGGACCCGGACGCGTTGCCGCCACCCGAGGTGCCCCCCGCATCCGAGGACGGCGAGGAGGACTCCTGCTGCTGCTGCTCCTGCTGCTCCTGCT
>SKNP01000119.1 GCA_007120485.1 Nitriliruptoraceae bacterium | reverse complement strand
GCCGCGTCCAGATGCTGCTTCGCCGCCGCTTCGATCTGCTTGCGGGTCAGCCCGTAGCGCTCCCGAGCAGCCTTGGGATCGGCCTTTCGGTTCGTGCGGTCTCTCCAGTAGGCGTCCACCCGCGCACGGGCCTGCCGCTGCAACGTCCGCCGCAGCTGGTAGCAGTCGACGAACAGCCGCTCGACCCGACGGCGCTGCACCGGGTCCGAGACGTCCAACGGCAGACGGACCACGGACACGTCCCCGTCGGTGTCCACAGCACGCGACCACGCACGCTCCTGGTTGGGGCCGCGTGTGCGCTTCGGTGCTGCGGTGTCGGGCATGAGGCCGACCGTAAACGCCAGGTGCGACACCACGACCCGGAGCCTGTTGTACGCCGACCGTTTCGCCGTCTGCTGCCGCTGACCGGACTCGACCACCGCCAGTTCGCCACCATCGTGGAAGCCGCGACCGCCATGCTGCCCGCAGCACGGGGTCGCCGATGGCAGCTGACGATCACCGACCGGCTGCTGCTCACCACGGTGGCAATGCGCACCAACCTCACCATCCGCCAGCTCGCCGGCGTGTTCGACATCTCCAAGTCCCAGGCCCACCGGGTCGTCGACCGGCACACCCGGCTGCTCGCCACCCTGCTTCCGCTCACCGTCGATCTCGACCGTCGCTGGCCGTGGACCCTTGACGGCACGCTCATCCCCACCCGCGACCACCGGGTCGCGGGCCAGTCGAAGCACCACCGGTACTCGACGAACGCGCAAGTGCTCGCCCGCCGCACCGACCTCACGATCGTCGCCATCGACGGCGGCAGACCAGGAAACCGCAACGACGTCGTCCACTACCGCGACAGCCACCTGCCTTCGCTCATCAAGTCGCACGGGCGGGTGCTGGCCGACGGCGGCTACCACGGCATCCCCAAGCTGCGCACTCCACGGTTCGAGGGCAACCGGATCGTGCGCGACCAAGCATGGCGGCACCACCACCGGACGCGGGCGAGGCCGAGCACGCCATCGCCCGACTCAAAGACTGGCAGACGCTCCGCGACCACCGCCGATCCGGCGACCATGTCCCCACGACCCTCGCCGCCGTCGCCTACCTCCACAACATCAAGACCGCGTTACGCGACATCTCTTAGCTAGCCTCACGACATACCACTGAGCTCGGAGGAACCTCCCGTGGCAGATGACATCCCGACCGACCTCGCCTACTCCGAAGATCACGAGTGGGTCCGTGATGATGGCGAGGTGGTGACCATCGGGATCACCCACTTCGCCCAGGACCAGCTCGGCGACGTCGTCTTCGTCGATCTGCCCGACACCGGCACGGCGGTGGAGCGCGGTCAGACCTTCGGTGAGGTCGAGTCCACCAAGTCGGTCTCCGATCTGTTCGCGCCCGTGGCCGGCGAGATCGCGGCCCGCAACGAGCAGCTCGACGACGCACCGGAGCTGGTCAACCGCGATCCGTACGGCGAGGGCTGGATGCTCCAGATCCGTCCGCATGACCGCGGCGAACTCGATCACCTGCTCGATGCCGACGGCTACCGGGCGCTGACCGAAGGCTGATCGGGCCCAGGTGGGTCGAGGTCCGCTCGGACCGTCGGTCGCGGTCGGCTGAGACCGTCGGTCGCGGACGGCTCGGACCGTCGGTCGCGGTCGGCTGAGACCGTCGGTCGCGGACGGCTCGGACCGTCGGTCGCGGTCGGCTCAGGCCGTCGGTCGCGGACGGCTGGAACCGGTCGGCCGGGGTCGGCTGGTCGAGGTGGGACTGCGCCGACCTCGACCCGTGGTCTAGGCTGCGGGTTCGTCCGGCTGCCGTCGCGCTCCGGTCGGCTCGACCCCAGAGGTCGAGGCAACGTGAAGGTGGAGCGTGCGCCACCTCGACGTCTCCTCGACCTCGACACCACCGGGCCCGAGCCGTGAGCGCCGGCTGGCACCGGCCCCGGCGAGGAGGTCCGACGTGTTCTGCAGCCAGTGCGGCCAACCGGTGCCGGATGAGGCCAACTTCTGCCCGTCGTGCGGCACCCCGGTGGCGCAGGAAGCGGCGCCGGCCGAGGAGACCGGCCGCAGCGACTCGACCACCGGCTCGATCGAGATGGGGGAGTTCGACCCGCATCACGAGGTCGGGGAGTTCCCGACGCTCGAGCCGGGGACCGGGATGCTGGTGGTCGTCCGTGGCCCGAACGCGGGGTCGCGCTTCCTGCTCGACCGGGAGCGGACCTCCGTCGGTCGCCATCCGGACTCCGACATCTTCCTCGACGACGTCACCGTGTCACGGCGCCACGCCGTGCTCACGCTCGACGAGGACGGGATGACCGTCGAGGACAACGGCAGCCTCAACGGGACGTACGTGAACGGCGAACGGGTCGACCGTCGCACGTTGGCGACCGGGGACGAGGTCCAGATCGGCCGCTTCAAGCTGCTGTTCGTGGGCGACTCGACGTTGGCGCTCGGGGACACCACGTGACCACGCACACCATCGGTGAGGTCCTCAACCGTCTCAAGGACGAGTTCGAGGACATCACGATCTCCAAGATCCGGTTCCTCGAGGCCGAGGGCCTGATCTCGCCCGACCGGACCGAGTCCGGCTACCGCAAGTTCACCGACGTCGACGTGGAGCGCTTGCGGTACGTGCTGCGGGCGCAGCGCGACCGGTACCTGCCGCTGAAGGTGATCAAGGACGAGCTCGACCGGCTCGATGCCGGGTTGCCGGTCACCGCGCCCGGCGGCGAGGACGGGCAGGAGCGATCGGAGCCGACCGCGGTCCCTGTGACCGCCGACGCGCCGTCGCTGACCGACACCGGTCCGGCGCAGATCCACCTCACCGCGGAGGAGCTGGCCGAGCAGACCGGCCTCAGCGACGCGGACGTGACGGCGCTTCGCGACCACGGCCTGCTCGGCGATGCACCCCACGATGGCGACGACCTGCGGGTCGGGGCGCTGGCGGCCGAACTGCTCGGGACCGGCTTGGAGGCCCGTCACCTACGGATGTACAAGCAGTTCGCCGACCGCGAGGTGGCGGTCGCGGAGGCCCTGGTCTCGCCGCTGCTGCGGCAGCGCAACCCTGACAGCCGGGCGAGCGCGACCGATCGGGCGCAGACGCTCGCCGCCGCCGGCGGCGCGTTGCACCGGGCGTTGCTGACGCGGCAGCTGCGCAGCTTGCTCCGCTCGTGACCCCACGCCTCCTCCGTCGGCGCTCGCGACGCATCCGAGCCTTCGCCGCCGCGCTCGTGCTGGCGATCCTGCCGGCGAGCGCAGCCAGCGCGCAGCTGCCGGAACCCGCGGATCCGCTCGTCACCGAGCGCCCGGACGACTGGCCGCAGCCCGCCGAGCTGGACGTGGAAGCGGCGGTGCTCGTGGAAGCCTCGAGCGGCCAGGTCCTGCTGGAGCAGCAGCCGGACCAGCGTCGTCCGGTGGCATCGACGATCAAGGTGTTGACGGCCCTGTCGGTCCTCGAACGCACCGACCTCGACGACGAGGTCACCGCCGGCGACGAGGTCCTGGACGTCCCCGGGTCCGGGGTCGACCTGCAGCCGGGGGACACCTGGACGGTCGAGGAACTGGTCGACGCGTTGATCTCACGTTCCGGCAACGAGGCGGCCGAGGCCCTCGCCGTCCACGTCGCCGGGGACGTGGACGGCTTCACCGACCTGATGGAGCAGGACGCGGCCAGCATCGGGGTCGAGGGGCTCGAGCTGTCCAGCCCGTCCG
>SKNP01000284.1 GCA_007120485.1 Nitriliruptoraceae bacterium | reverse complement strand
GCGCTCGGGGTCGACAACTTCAGCGTGTTCAGCAACCACGTACGCATCGTGCCGCCGCTGCGGGCGATCCTCGAGGCGCCGGAACTCGACCTGGACGGGTTCATCGGCCCCGGGCACGTCTCGACCGTGATCGGCAACCGGCCGTACGGGTTCGTCCCGGAGGAGTTCTCGATCCCGCTGGTCACCACCGGGTTCGAGCCGCTGGACGTGATCCAGGCGATCGAGATGCTGCTGCGGCAGTACGCCGACGGGCGCTGTGAGGTCGAGAACCAGTACACGCGCGTGGTCCGTGACGATGGCAACCCGCGCGCGCTGGAGGTGCTCGACGACGTGTTCACGGTCCGCGACACCTTCGAGTGGCGCGGGCTCGGCTGGATCCCCGAGAGCGGTCTGGCGGTCCGCGAACGCTACGCCGACCTGGACAGCGAACGGCGGTTCACCCTGCCCGGGGCACGGGTCGAGGACCCACCGGCCTGCGAGTGCGGCCCGGTGCTCCGCGGCGCGCTCAAGCCCTGGGAGTGCGGCGTGTTCGGGACCGCCTGTACCCCGGAGACCCCGATCGGGACGTGCATGGTGTCCTCCGAGGGCGCCTGCGCGGCCTACTACGAGTTCGGACGCCTGCAGATCGCCGACGAACCGGACCCGCTCCCCTTGGTCAGCGCCGATCGAGCCCGCAGATGACGACCCCGAACCGCCCTGACCGCAGCACCGTCGATGAACGCATCGCCGCCGTCCGACGACGGCGACCACGGTTGCGCGATGACCGGGTCACGCTTGCGCACGGCGCCGGCGGCAAGGCGTCCCGGGCGCTGGTCGACGCGGTGTTCCTGGAGGTGTTCGACGACCCGGCCCTGGCAGCGCTGGGCGACGCGGCCGTGCTGGAGCCACCCACCGACGGCCAACGACTGTCGGTCAGTACCGACTCGTTCGTGGTGCAGCCGCGTCGCTTCCCCGGCGGCTCGATCGGCGACCTCGCCATCAACGGCACCGTCAACGACGTGGTCGCCGGCGGCGGCCGACCGGCGTGGCTGTCGGTGGCGTTCGTGATCGAGGAGGGCTTCGAGGTCGCCGAACTGCACGCCATCGTCGCCGACATGGCCGCGGCGGCGACCGCCGCGGGCGTCCGGATCGTCACCGGCGACACCAAGGTGGTCCAGGCCGGCGCCGCGGACGGCGTCTACATCACCACGACCGGCGTCGGCTACGTCCCGGTGGGCCGTGACCTGGATGCCCGCGCGGTCCAGCCCGGCGACGCGGTGGTGCTGACGGGCACGCTCGCCGACCACGGGATGGCGGTGATGCTCGCCCGGGGCGAGCTGGCGATCGACGCCGACATCCGCTCCGACACCGCCCCGATGCACGACCTGGCCGAGGCGCTGTTCGCCGCGGCCCCCGACACGCGCTGGCTGCGAGATCCGACCCGCGGAGGGCTGGGCACCACCCTCAACGAGCTCGCGGGTGCCGCCGGGCTCGGCGTGATCCTGGCCGAGGAGGCGCTGCCGGTCCGTCCGACCGTCGCCGGCGCCTGCGACCTGCTCGGCATCGATCCCGTCTACGTCGCCAACGAGGGCAAGCTGGTCGCGGTCGTCCCCGCCGAACAGACCCCCGACGCCGTGGACGCCCTGCGAGCACATCCGCTGGGAGCCGACGCCGCCGTCATCGGCGAGGTCCGCGCGGACCCGCCGGGCACCGTGGTGATGCGCACCGCGATGGGCGGCAGCCGCGTGGTGGACATGCTGGTCGGCGACCCGCTCCCCCGGATCTGCTGAGCCGGGCCGCGCCGCCCCTGCGCGACCCGGTTGCACCCACCGGTTGAACCCGCCATCACCTCTGCAGCGATGGGCACACACGTCCACGACGCGCGTTGCGGGCCCGGGTCGGGCCGCCGGCCACCCGGCAGTCAGCCCTCGTGGCGGTAGACGGGCACGTCCATCGGCTCGAGCGGCGTGTTGCCGAGGATCAGGTCGGCGGCCTTCTCCGCGATCATCATCACCGGCGCGTAGATGTTGCCGTTGGTGATGCTGGGCATCACCGACGCGTCGACGACCCGCAGCCCCTCCATGCCGTGCACCTTCATGGTGTCGGGATCGACGACCGACCGCTCGTCGGTCCCCATCTTGGCCGTGCAGGACGGGTGGTAGGCGGTCTCACCGTCGCGGGCGACCCAGTCGAGGATCTCCTCGTCGGTCTGCACCGACGGGCCGGGCTCGAGCTCGCCATCGTTGAACTCATCGAACGCTGGCTGGGTGAGGATGTCGCGGGCGACCCGGACCGATTCGACCCACTCCTTGCGGTCGCGCTCGGTCGAGAGGTAGTTGAACCGCAGGGCCGGGTAGTCGCGCGGATCGCGCGTCTTGATCTTCACCGAGCCGCGGACGTCGGAGAACATCGGACCGATGTGGACCTGGTAGCCGTGGCCCTCGGCCGGTGATGTCCCGTCGTAGCGGATCGCGATCGGTAGGAAGTGGAACATCAGGTTCGGCCGGTCGACCTCGTCGTTGGTGCGCACGAACCCGCCGGCTTCGAAGTGGTTGGTCGCGCCCGGCCCCGAGCGCAGGAACAGCCACTGCGCCCCGATGAACGGCCGGCGCCACCACTGCAGGTGGGGCTGCAGCGACACCGGCTGCTTGGAGGCGTACTGGACATACACCTCGAGGTGGTCCTGGAGGTTCTCGCCGACGCCCGGCAGATGGTGAACGGGCGTGACCCCGACCTCTCGCAGGTCGTCGGCGTTGCCGATCCCGGACAGCTGCAGCAGCTGCGGGGTGTTGATCGAGCCGCCGCAGAGGATCACCTCGCCGGCGTGGACCCGCTTGAGCTTGCCGCGGTGGATGTACTCGACCCCGCGAGCCCGCTTGTCGTCATCGACGAGCACACGGG
This sequence comes from Nitriliruptoraceae bacterium, assembly GCA_007120485.1. GTDB lineage: Bacteria > Actinomycetota > Nitriliruptoria > Nitriliruptorales > Nitriliruptoraceae > SKTG01. The sequence goes on along the minus strand of SKNP01000284.1, from coordinate 826 downwards.
CCGCCAACGCACGGGTGGTGACGGTCAGGTTCGGACGATCCAGCACCGGGTGGAGGTAGGCGCGAGCGGCGCTCATGCGTCGCCCTCGGTAGGCGGTCCGGTCGAACTTGGCGAACCCCTCCTGGCGGTAGCCGTTGACGTCGTCGGTCATCGGGTAGCCGGCCTGCTGGGCGGCCTCCAGGAACGCGTCGAACAGCGGGTTGTCGGCGTCGCCGCGGGTGAGCTTCAGCGGTCCGTCGCCACCGCGCCAGTCGTCCTCGCCGGCCAGGCAGGTCTCCATCCGCTTGAAGTACGGCAGGCAGTGCCGGTAGTCCCAGGCCTCCATGCCCGGCGCCTCGGCCCAGTGGTCGTAGTCCAGCGGGTTGCCCCGCTGGAAGATCATCCCGTTGATGCTGGACGAGCCTCCCAGGACCTTGCCGCGTCCGTGGAAGATGCGTCGCCCGTGCATGTTGGGCTCGGGCTCCGACTCGTAGTTCCAGTCGTAGAACCGGCTCCCGATCGGGAACGGCAGCGCCGCCGGCATGTGGATGAACACGTCCCAGCGGTAGTCGCGCCGGCCCGCCTCGAGCACCAGCACCGAGGTATCCGGATCGGCGCTGAGCCGGTTGGCCAGCGCGCTGCCGGCGGACCCACCGCCGACGATGACGTAGTCGTACTGCTGCTCGGACATGGGCGGCTCCGTTCGTCACGGACGGGGTCGAGCGGTCCGGCCGCCCCCGGATGTCGGCGGACCGATGCGTGACCCTCGACGCTACCGGGACGGACCGACACCGTCGGCGCCACCGGTTTGGCAAGCTCGCCCGACCCCGCTCCCGACCCCGCCCCG
>SKNP01000354.1 GCA_007120485.1 Nitriliruptoraceae bacterium | reverse complement strand
GGTGGTCGGAGGGCCGCCGGATCCGCGGTCGGGGGTGTCTGCCGGCGGCCCCTGACCCCGATCGAGCCCGGCGGGGCGCATCGTGAACGGCTCGGACCTCGGGCCCACCTGCCCGTCGACGACCTGGCGCACGACGTAGGTACCTGGCTTGATCCCGGTGATGGTGACCTCCCCGTCGGACGACGCCGTCCGCGACACGCGGGTGTCCCCACCGCTTCGCACCTCCACCGTCGCCCCCGGTTCGGCGCCCGTGATGGTCAGGCGCGGCCAGTCGGTGTCGGACGCGACCGGACCGGGCACCTCCGCACGCGGGTCGCCTTCGCCGGGCAGGTCGTACTCGCAGACGCCGTCGGGGAAGATCTCGCGCAACCGCTCCGCCTCGGCGTCGCTGGGCTGCCAGTCGCCGTAGACGCCGTCGGCCAGCGCTGAGTCGATCGACATGGTCCGGCACTTGTAGACGTCGCCCGAGACCGGTCCGCCCGCCTCGATGCGCGAGGTCGTGTTGATCTCGAACGCCGCCGCACACGCGCCGTCCGGATCGTCGTCGAACGCGCCGTCCCAGACCCCGTCGCCGGCCGCCATCTCATGGCCCTGCACGTCGAGGCAGCGATCGACGCCGCGGTCGGGACGCGCCTCGCCGACGGTGGCGTCGGGGTCGGCCTCGAGGTTAGAGATCCACTCCTCGACGACCTCGAACGCCTCCTCGTAGAAGGACATCAACGCCGGCGAGTCGCCGTTCTCATCGGTGGCCAGCCACCAGATCGCCTGGTTGTCGGCGTGCCCCTGGTGGGTGAGGAACCGGTCGCGGGCCGCGAACGACTGGTGGGCGTTGTGCATGTCCAACACGTGCTCGAGGTGGTCGCGGGCCTCGATGATGGGGATCTCACGCTCCGGCTCGCCGAGGGTGACCAGGCCGGACTCGTAGACGTTCTCGATCGCGGTCAGATCGCCTTCCCGGCGCGGCGCCGGGGTCTGATCGTCGTCCGAGAGCTCGGCGTTGCGCGCCGACCACGGGTCCCAATCGAGGAGCCCGCCGAGGACCGCGGGGAGATCACCTTCCGGGTCGAACGATCCGCCGGTGGCGCCGACGAACGGGGCTGCTTCCTGAACCATCTCCTCGCTCTGCTTCCAGCCACCGACGCGCGCGTTGACGTCCAGGAACCGGTCAGCGGTCAGATCGCCACGGACGAAGGCCTGCAGGCCGTACTGGACGCCGACGTTGTCCCACGGCACCCGAGCGAAGCCGGTGTCGGGATCGGTCCCGTAGGCCTCGCGGGCGTCGTCCCAGTGGGTGCGCTCGATGTCGTCGACCTGGTCACCGAGCAGGTCCCAGTTCGACTCCGAGCCGAAGTTGGGGTTGAGCGCCAGGGGGGACAGCCCGAACCAGCCCTCCAGGCACTCGGAGGACCCCGTCTGCGGCGGATGCTCGATGGCACCGTACGCAGAGAGGACCTCCTGCGCCTCGCGGAGGCTGGAACCGGTCGAGCCGAGGTAGCCCTCGATCGAGTTGAGCCCCTGGAGCCACTGACGGTTGTCCCAGTCGTGCCACAGGTCGTCGGCCGCGGCGTCGACGTCCATGTAGCGGTCCAGCAGCGCGCAGTCACCCACATGGATCGTCTGCGTCGTCATGTCCGGGTAGCTGCGCTGTGGGATCGCCGCGTCGAGCAGATCCGGGTGGTTCTGGTTGTAGACGTACTGCTGGATCCCTCCACCCGAGCCGCCGATGCCGACCGTGTAGCGGGGGGCGCCGTAACGCTGGACGAACCCGTCCTTGACCTGCTCCGCGGTGTCACCGCCGACCAACAGGTTGTAGTGATCCCCGGTGCGCGTCGCGGTCGAGTAGATCACCGCGTACCCCTCGCCTAGGCGGTCGGGCTCGCCCTTGATGGCTCTCGCACGGCGATCGGCGGTCCCTGGCTCCGGGCCACGTGACGCCCCATCGTCGAAGCGGCCCTGCGAGTGGCCGATGCCGACCCCGCCCTGGAACTGGTAGAGGAGCCGATCGTTCCAGATCGCGCCGTCGGTGCCGGTGGGATCGCCCTCGAGGACCTCGTCCTCTTCCACCAGCACGGAGATGGAGTAGATGAACCGGTTGATCACGCCCCGCTCGTGACGGACGAGGTAGGGCACCTCGGTCTCGCCATCGACGTCGGTGACCTCGGTCATCGCGAGTTCGGTCCCTGCGTCATCGAGCTGGGCATCGATGTCGGCGCGGGTGACCCCGCCGTCGTCGCCGGGGCCGCGCACCACGTAGCCGCGGCCGTCGGTACCGAACGCGTAGTACCAGTACCGGGTCTCAGCGAAGCAGTCCTCGCTGTAGCCGACGACATCGGAGGTCCCCGGATCGAAAGCGCCGTCGTCATCCTCCTCGTAGACGGGGATGCCGCGGCCTTCCTGGTTGTCTACCTCCGGTTGACCGAGCCCATGGTCCTGGACGGTGCACGCGAAGGGCTGCTGCCGGTCGTCGGGCAGGTCCTCGGCGCTACTCACGCCCGGCGGCGACGCCGAGGCGTCCAGCCCGGGTAGCAGTGCGAGCACCATCGCACCGATCAGCAACACGGCAGCTAGCCAGCGTCGATCACCTCGAACGCCACGAGCCGGCGATGACACACGGGTCCCGTCCATGGTTCGGCTCCCTCTCGCCACGAGGCGAACGCCCCGTCTCCCAGCCCACCGATCGGCTCCCAGGCGCCGGCGGGTAACGGCGACCTTAGGTGGCCGAGCGCTCGAGAGGAAGGGAGGCAGCGGCACACGTGGCCCGGATCGATCGACACGGGCACGGCCAGCCCGTAGAGGGGCATACGCTGCGCAGTCACCCGACCCGTGAGCAGCGGAGCGCCCATGGCCCCCATCGACGTCACCGATCCCTCGATCTACACACGCACGATCGGGATCGAACACGACCCGCTCGACCTCCCGCGCCGCCACCTCGACGATCGTGGGCGGGAGGTCGCCCCGGATCTGCTCGCGCTGATGGGCAACACCCCACTGGTGGCGCTCGACCGGCTATCGGCCGACGTGCCACCGACGCTCATCGCCAAGCTCGAGATGTTGAACCCGGGCGGGTCGGTCAAGGACCGCATCGGCATCTCCATGATCGAGGCGGCGGAGGCCGCCGGGGAGCTCAAGCCTGGCGGCACGATCGTGGAGCCGACCTCCGGCAACACCGGGGTGGGCTTGGCGATCGTCGCGGCCCGCAAGGGCTACCGCTGCGTGTTCGTCGTGCCCGACAAGGTGAGCAACGACAAGATCGCGCTGTTGCGCGGGTACGGCGCGGAGGTGGTGGTCTGCCCCACCGCGGTGGAGCCGGAGGACCCACGCTCCTACTACTCGGTGTCGGACCGGTTGGCGTCGGAGCCGAACGCGTTCAAGCCGAACCAGTACTTCAACCAGGCCAACCCGACCACGCACATGCTCTCGACCGGCCCGGAACTGTGGCGCCAGACCGACGGTCAGATCGACGCGTTCGTGCTGGGCGTCGGCACCGGCGGCACCGCCACCGGTGTCGGCCGCTACCTCAAGGAACGCAAGCCCGACGTGACGATCGTGGGCGCCGACCCGGAGGGGTCGCTGTACTCCGGTGACGAAGCGCGCCCGTACCTGGTCGAGGGCATCGGTGAGGACTTCTGGCCGGAGACGTTCGATCCGTCGGTGGTCGACGTCTGGGAGCGGGTCTCCGACGCCGAGTCGTTCGCGATGGCCCGCCGCTGCG
>SKNP01000389.1 GCA_007120485.1 Nitriliruptoraceae bacterium | reverse complement strand
TCGTCGACCTCCGCTCCGAGCCTCGCGAAGTCCGCGGCCAGGATCGACGGTGCGACCCGCGGTTCGTGCACCCGTGGCTCCTGACCGGTTGCGATACCGCAACCTTAGCCGCCAGCGTCCCTTCGCCCCTCAGGTACGGACCATGGTTGCCCCGCCACCGGCGCGTACCCCGACGCCAGGCCGACCCTACCGGGTCGACCACCCTTCCGAGCGGCCGACTCCGACCGACGACCGCCCGCCCGACCGGGTCGACCACCCTTCCGAGCGGCCGACTCCGACCGACGACCGCCCGCCCTACCGGGTCGACCGCGCCACCCCATCCTCGTCGCGACCGTCGCGATACCACGTGGCGATGAACATCCCGTCGGTGTCGTCGTGATCCGGCAACAACTGCCGGCGGCCGGTCGGCGTGAACCCCCGCGCGGCGTCACCGGCCTCGAAGGCGTCGGCGACACGCTCGGTCTCCGCCGCCGTCCAGGTGCACACCGCGTAGGTCAGCTGTCCCCCGGGGGCGACCCGAGCCGCCGCGGCCGGAAGCAGCGAGCGTTGGAGGGCGGCCAGGTCCTCCATCTCCCCGGGCGTCCGCCGCCACCGCACCTCCGGACGCCGCCGCCCGGTCCCCAGGCCCGTACAGGGGGCATCGACGAGCACGACGTCGAAGGTCTCCTCCGATGCCAGCGGCGCGTCGGTCGCGTCCCCCACACGCACGTCGACGGCGACCCCCTGCCGCTTCGCGGCGTCGCGCACCAGCTGCGCCCGGTGCGGGTGGAGCTCCACGGCCACGACCGGTGGCGCGGCAGCGTCGCGCCCTGCGGACCCATCCCGGATCGCTCCCGCCAGTCGGGCCAGGTGGGTGGTCTTGCCGCCCGGGCCGGCACACAGGTCCAGCACCGACCGCCCGGGACGTACCCCGCTGGCGTGGGCGACCCGCATCGATGCCTCGTCCTGCGGGACCGCACGACCCGCAGCGACCGCCTCCAGCTGCCGCGGATCGGCACCCGGTACGCGCACCGCCTCGTCGACCTCACCTGCGACGGCCTCGAGCCCCTCGGCCTGCAGCTCCTCGATCAGCCCCTGCCGGTCTCCCACGGCGCGCAGCGTGACGCCGGGCGCCACGTCGTCGGCGACGAGGATCGCCCGCGTCCGTTCCACGTCGTAGCGTTCCAGCAGCTCCGCCACGATCCAGTCGGGGTGGCCGGTGGTCAGGGCCAGGTGCGCGACCGGGTCGTCCTCGACGCTGGGCCACAGCAGCTCGTGTCGGCGGCGGGCGAGGCCACGCAGGACGCCGTTCACGAACCCCCCGGCCCCCTGGGCACGACCTCGCGGGACCTGCTCGCGAGCCAGGGCCACGCTGGTGTCCACCGCGGCCCGGTTCGGGACGTCGCTGATCAGCAGTTGGACGGCACCGAGCCGAAGGACGCGATGCAGCGGCCGCTCGACCTCGGCGAGGGGCCGCGAACACACCAGCGACAACGCCGCGTCCAGCGTGCCCTCCCACCGCAAGGTCTCGTAGGCCAGGTGGGCCGCGAAGCCCCGATCGCGGACCTCAGCGAGATCACCGATCGCCGCGGGAACGGCACGGTTGGACCACGTGCCGTCCTCGTCCACCGCCCGCAACGCCACGAGGGCTGCCCGCCGCGCGGCGAGGCCAGGTGCCTCAGTCACGGCTCACCCCCCGGCTCCGGGGACGCCGGATCCCCCGGCGCGCGGCGAGGCCAGGTGCCACACCCACCGGTCAACTCCCCGCATCGGGGACGACCGGCTGCTCGCTGGTCCCGGGGTCCCCGAGCCGCTCGCCGGGCTCCGGGCGGTAGCCGTTGGCGAACGCGGCGCCGTCCATCCGCGCCTTCCCTTCGGGCTGCACCGCGTCCAACCGCACCGCCCCGCGGCCGCAGGCCACCACCACGCCGTCCGGCTCGATCCGAAGGACGGTGCCGGGGGCCCCGTCGCCATCGACCGGCGGCGCGGCGAACACCTTCAACCGCTTGTCGCGGAAGCGGGTATGCGCCCCCGGTGCTGGATCGGCGCTGCGCGCCAATCGGTCGACCTCGGTGGCCGGCGCGGCCAGGTCGAGCGCGACGTCGTCGGAGGTGATCTTGGGTGCCAGCGTGACGCCGTCCGGCGGCTGCGGCTGCGGGGTGACGCCGTCCATCAGCGCGCGCAGGGAACGGGTCAACACCGGTGCGCCGAGCCCGGCCAAGCGCTCGAGCAGTTCCCCGGCGCTCTCCCCGGGTTCGATCACGACCTCTTCGTGGTCGATGACCGGGCCGGTGTCCATGCCCTCGTCCAGCACGAACGTGGTCACCCCGGTCGTGGCGTCCCCCGCGCGGATCGCATGCTGGACCGGTGCGGCCCCACGCCACCGGGGCAGCAGGGAGAAGTGCAGGTTGACGAAGCCCCGGCCGCCGGCGGCGAGCACATCCTTGGGAAGCAGCGCGCCGTAGGCGACGACCGCGCACGCGTCGAGTTCCAGGGCGTGCAGGTCGTCGAGCACCTCGCGGGGCCTGTCGGGCTGCCAAACGGGGATACCGGCCGCCTCGGCCGCGACCTTCACCGGCGGCGGGATCGGGGTCCGGCTGCGGCCCTTGGCGCGGTCGGGGTTGGTGATGACGGCAGCGACGTCGATGTCGTCGGCGCCGACCAGCGCCTCGAGGGACGGCACGGCCGCCTCCGGGGTACCGAGGAAGACGATGCGCACGTTGGCTCCAGGGTGGGGTGGACATCCCATGAGGACGGGGGCGGCCGATGGAGGCGGGCGGGCGATGGATGCGGGCGGGCGATGGATGCGGGCAGGCGGGCGATGGATGCGGGCAGGCGGCCGGTGGAGGCAGGCGGCCGGTGGAGGCGGGCGGCCGGTGGAGGCGGGCGGCCGGTGGAGACCGTGGGTAGGTCGTGCTCAGCAGGGTCCGACCGCCGTGGTCGCCACGTCGTGGAGCACGGCAGCGTGCTCCACGCGAGTGGTCAGGTCAGACCACCGCGACCGAGGAGCAGGTTGCCGGGCTTGGCTGCGGTGGTCGGCTCGTCGAGCCCTTGTTCGAGTCGGACCTCACGCATCTGCTTGAGCGCCGCCTGCCGGTCGTGCTTGGCGAGGTGGTCGATGAACAGGATGCCGTTGAGGTGGTCCATCTCGTGCAACCAGACCCGGGCGAAGAACCCCTCGAGCTGCACCTGGTGGTCGTCTCCGGCGAGGTCCTGGTAGGCGACCTCGACACGCAGCGGACGGTCGACCGGGTAGAACAGCCCCGGGAACGACAGGCAACCTTCGTCGCTGTTCTCGAGCTCCTCGGAGCTGTCGAGCAGGCGCGGGTTGACCACCGCACCACCGACGTGCTCGACCTCGCCGGCCTCGGTCTCCTGGGGCACCTCCCAGGTGAACAGCCGTTTGAGCACGCCGACCTGGTTGGCGGCGAGCCCCACGCCTTCGGCCGCGCGCATCGTCTCCAGCATGTCGCTGGCCAGGGTGGTCAGCCGCCCGTCGAAGTCCTCGACCTCGTGGGCCTGCTGCCGCAGCACCGGATCACCGAAGATCCGGATCTCCAACTGGCCCACGGGCCACCTCCTCGAAGCTGCGTCGTCGAGCCGTTCCATCGACCATCGAGGGTACGCGAGGCCGCCGCGGCGTTGGCCACCACCGGCATCGTGCACCGACGGCCGGCCTCACAACGCGTCGACGGGGTCGACGTCGACCCGCAGGTCCGCACCGTCGCGGGCCAGCGTCTCCCGCAGGGGCCGCAGCGCCGCGAGGGTCTCGCCGCGGTCGACCGACTTGACCAGGTAGCCGTCACGGCCGTCGCTGGGCAGCGGCCCGAGGAGCTCGTCGTGGGACGGCAGGGCCTGGCGGATCGCGTCGGCCAGCTCGTCGGTCGGCGGCGGGGCCGTGAGTCGGATCGCGTGGGTCAGCGGCGGGAACCGGAACGCGGACCGCTGCGCGAGCTCGGCCCGCCAGAACCCCCCGGGGTCCCACGCATGGAGCGCGACGATGGCGTGGTGCTCCGGGTCCTTGGTCTGCACCACGACGCGGCTGGCGGCCGGATCGCGCCGGCCATGCACCGTCCAGCCAGCCACGGTGGTCGCCAGCCGCAGCGCGTCCTCCGCGGCGTCCAGGCTGGGCCGCCGCAGCGCGCCGTCGAGGTCCGGAAGCACGACCGCGTCGACGGTCCCCGGCGGGGCATCCAACGCCGACCCGCGTGTCATGACCAACACCGCCGGTGGCGGCGGCGAGGTGTCGCCGTAGCCCTCCAGGACCGCGACCGGTGCGTCGATCGTCCGACGCAGCTCCGAGGCCAACTGCCGTGCGCCCGCTGCCAGCGGCACGAAGCGACGCTCCCGGCAGCTCCGACACGCGGGTGCCCGCCGCGCCGACCAGCCGCAGCTCTCACACCGCACCGCACCCCGACCCGGCTGGCTCCCCCGGTCCGCCCCATCCGCTCGGTCCGCCCGATCCGCCCGATGAGCCCGATGCGCCTGGGCCTCCGCGCCACCGCCCGGGTCGACGTTCGGCACCGCCAACGACGACGCGCAGGTCGGGCACTGGTAGCGCTCACCGCAGCCGGCGCAGACCAACGCCGCACCGACCCCGCGCCGGCCGGCCAGCACGATCCCGTAGCTGCCGTTGGCCACGGCGGTGCGCAGCGCCGCCGTCGACTCGCGGAGCAGCCGGGCACGGGGCTGGTCCCAACCGGTCCGGACCTCCACCCGCGGGCGCGCCTGTGCCTCCGCCTCGGCGAACGGCACGACCGCGCCGACCCGCCGCTCACGTAGGAGCCGCCAGGCGACGGCCGACGGGACGGTCCCCACGGCCAACCCGACCGCGCCCGCCCGCCGGGACCGCTCCAGCAACACCTCACGGACGTGGTGCCGTGGGCTGCTGCGTGCCTTCAACGCCGGGTTGGCCTCGTCGAGCACCACGGCCAGCCCGAGCCGTTCCACCGGCACGAACGCGGCGCCGAGTTGCCCCACGACGACCCGTGCCTGGCCGCACCGGGCCTCCAGCCACGCCTTGTAGGTCCGCCGTTTGGACGGACCACCACGCAGATCGACGGCAAGATCACCAGCGGCGCGCACGACCGAGTCCGCCGTCGGTGACGCCGGATCGGGCACGATCACCACCGCGTCGCGACCGCCGGCCAGCGTCACCTGCACCAGTTCCGCGACCCGCTCGGCGAGGTCCTCTCCCGGCAACGGCCGCCACAGGTACGAGCCGTGGCCCTCGGCGACCGCAGCCAGCAGCTGCCGGCCCTGGTCGCCGTAGACCTGCCAGGCCGCCGCCACCTCGTCGACCGGTGGGGCCGGGTCGCTACTCGGCCGCCGCGCCGTCCCCGGTGGGAACCAGCCTGCCTCGGCAGCGCGGCGTTCGACGTCCACGGTGCGGTCCGGCAGCGCGTGCCGGACGACGTCGGCCAGCGGCGCGCCGAACCGGTCCGCGGCCCAACGCAGCAACCCGAGCTCGTCGGATCGGACCCAGACGTGCTCGCCGAGCGGCCGCTGGAGCGGTCGGAGCCGGGACGGTTCGACGTCGGTCGCGTCCGTGACCTCGACCACCAGCCCGCGCACACGCCGCCCGGCGAAGCTGACCAGCACCCGCATGCCGGCGACCACCTCGACGTCCTCGGGGATGAGGTAGTCGAAGGGACGATCGAGGTGGATCGGTTCCACCTCGACGACGACCCGTGCGATGCGTACCGGGCCGGGGTCCATGTCCGCGGTTGCGGCGCCGCTCAGACGTCGGCTGCGGCGCGCAGCGCGTCGGCGCGGTCGGTGCGCTCCCAGGTGAAGCGATCACCTTCCCGCCCGAAGTGCCCGAACGCGGCGGTCTCGCGGTAGCCGGGGCGCAGCAGGTCGAGCGCGGCGACGATCGCGCCGGGACGCAGGTCGAAGATCTCCTCGACGGCGTCGAGGATGTGGTCCGGGTCGACCTGCTCGGTCCCGAAGGTCTCCAGGCTCATGCTGACCGGTGCCGCGACGCCGATCGCGTACGCGAGCTGCAGCTCGGCCTTGTGCGCCAACCCGGCGGCGACGATGTTCTTGGCGACCCACCGGGCCGCGTACGCCGCGGACCGGTCCACCTTGGACGGGTCCTTGCCGGAGAACGCCCCGCCGCCGTGGCGGGCCATCCCGCCGTAGGTGTCGACGATGATCTTGCGGCCGGTCAGTCCCGCGTCGGCCACCGGCCCGCCGATCTCGAACCGACCGGTCGGGTTGACGAAGATCTCCAGGTCATCGAGGTCGATGTCGTCCGGCATCAGCGGGCGGATGATCTGTTCCTCGACGTCGGGCCGCAGGAACGTCTCCAGGTCGATCTCCGCGCGGTGCTGGCTGGAGAGCACCACCGCGGTGATGCCCTTGGGCACACCCTTCTCGTACGCGACGGTGACCTGGGTCTTGCCGTCGGGCCGCAGGTAGGGCAGCTCACCGGACTTGCGGGCCTCGGTCAGCCGCTGCGACATGCGGTGGGCGAGGTGGATCGGCATCGGCATCAACGACGGGGTCTCATCGCTGGCGTAGCCGAACATCAGGCCCTGATCACCAGCGCCCTGGTGGTCGAACGGGTCCTCGCCCTGCGCCCGGTAGGCGTGGTCGACGCCCTGGGCGATGTCGGGTGACTGCTCGTCGATCGCGACCGACACACCGCAGGTGTTGCCGTCGAACCCGACCTCGTGGGAGTCGTAGCCGATCGACAGCACCGTGTCGCGCACCACACGGGGGATGTCGACGTAGGTCTCGGTGGAGATCTCCCCGGCGACGATGACCTGCCCGGTGGTCACCAGCGTCTCGCAGGCGACACGCCCGTGCGGGTCATCCTCGAGGATCACGTCCAGGATCGAGTCCGAGATCTGATCGGCCATCTTGTCCGGATGGCCTTCGGTGACGGACTCGGAGGTGAAGAGGTGTCGGCGGCTCACGCGCGCTCCTGCTGGGTGTCCGAGGGCGTATCGGACCGGAGCCTAGCTGCCCGACGCTCCCAGCCCGGAGGTACGCCGGGAGGACCGGGCGATCCTCACCGGCCAGGCGGCCGCGAGGCCGACGGCACCGTCCCAGAGTTCGGGCCCGCGACGAGGCCGTACCCGGCGATCCCGGCGGTCAGGCCGACGGATCGGTCGCGCAGAGCCGTTCGACGGCGGCGTCGAGCACCTGGTCGGCGATCACGGTCTTCGCGGCGAGCCCGAGCTCGTGCCGGCCGCCGTCGCGATCGAGCAGCACCACCCGGTTGGTCTCCACCTCGAACCCGGCATCGTCCGCTGACACGTCGTTGACCACGAGCAGGTCGACGCCCTTGCGTTCCAGCTTGGCGCGGCCGTTGGCCTCCACGTCCTCGGTCTCCGCCGCGAACCCGACCAGCACCGGACGGGTGGCGCCCGCACGCCGCTGTCCGAGCTCCGCGAGGATGTCCGGGGTGCGCACCAGGCGGATCGTCGGGGCCGCATCGGGGTCGTCCGGGTCCTTCTTGACCTTCTGGGCCGCCTCGTCCGCGGGGCGGAAGTCGGCCACGGCCGCGCTCTTGACGATCAGGTCCGCCCGATCCGCCGCGGCGAACACCGCATCCCGCATCTGCGCGGCGGTGGTCACCTCGACCCGCTCGACCCCGTCGGGGACGGCCAGGTGGGTGGGGCCGCTGATCAGGGTGACGCTCGCGCCGCGCGCCGCCGCGGCAGCGGCGATCGCGTAGCCCATCCGGCCGGACGAACGGTTGCCGAGGAACCGCACCGGGTCGATCGGCTCCCGGGTCCCTCCCGCGGTCACCAGGACGTGCCGGCCGCGCAGGTCATCTGGCGACCGGTCGGCCGCCTTCGGGTCGCCGGTCCGGTCGTCGGTGCGGTCGCCGGTCCGGTCGCCAGTGCGGTCGCCAGTGCGGTCGCCGGCACGGCCACCGGTCGGGGCGTCAGCGACCTCGAGGTGGCCGTGTTCGCGGTCCGTGGTCGTGCCGCGCTCGTGCGACGCCGCGAGCTCCTGCAGCAGCGAGAACGCCTCCTGCGGTTCCACCAGCCGCCCGGGCCCCGCGTCACCACCCATCAACGCACCCTCGGCCGGCCCCAGCAGGTGGACACCGCGGGCACGCAGCCGCGCGACGTTGTCCCGGGTCGCGGGGTGGTGCCACATCTCGGTGTGCATCGCCGGGGCCACCACCAGCGGGCAGTCCGCGGCCAGCAGCGTGGTGGTCAGCAGATCGTCCGCCAGCCCGGCGGCCAGCCGCGCGATCGTGTGCGCCGTCGCCGGGTACACGATGGCCACGTCGGCAGCTCGCCCCGCCTCGACGTGCGTGCCGCCCGGGATGTCGTCCCAGACGTCGTGGCGTGCCGGCCGGCCCGTGATGCCTTCGAAGGTCGCCGTGCCGACGAACCGGGTGGCCGCGTCGGTCAGGACCGGGTCGACGGAGACCCCGTCTGCGACGAGCAGCCGCGCGAGCAACACCGCCTTGTAGGCCGAGATCCCACCGGTGACCCCCAGCAGGACGCGTTGGCCGGCGAGCGGGCCTCCGAGCGCGAGGTGCAGATCGACCTGCCGCTCGTCCGGCGGCTGGTCGGCTGGTGGCCCACCGAGCGGTTCCACGGGGTCAGGCCGACTCGTCGCCGCCGTCGTCCTCGATGAAGGCCAGCGGGTCCTCGGCGTCCTCGGCGGACGCGGCGACGACCTCGATCTTGCCCTGCGCGATCTCCTCGAGCGCGATCGACAGCGACTTGTTCGAGTCGGTCGACAGCAGCGGGGGCACGTGCTGGCCGAGCCCTTCACCGAGCTGGGCGTAGTAGTCGTTGATCTCACGGGCCCGCTTCGCGGCGAGGTGGACGAGGTGGAAGCGGGAGTCGACCTGGCGCATGAGTTGGTCGATCGTGGCCATGAGGGGCCTTTCGCGCGGGAGCGGAGCTGACGGAGCGGCCGAGGTGGCCGGCTGGCTGGAAGGCGGGCAGGCGTCACCGCCCGCCAGACGGCGGTCCACGCAGGGTAGCCGGCGACGCGCCCACCGCCACGTGGCGTCGACCGGCCGCTAGGTTCCCGCCCGCCGACCATCGACCTCACCGAAGGCCACCGCCGTGCTCGCGTTCTTCGGCATGCCCGACGGTGCCACCCTCCTCGCCGGGCTCGCCGCGATGGCCGCGATCGCCGGGGTGCTGGCGTGGCAGCGGCGACGGGCCATCGAGGTCTCCTTCGCCCGGCTGCTCGAACGCGACCCGCGGTGGCAGGCGACGATGACCCCCTGCGGCTACGACGCACACGCGTTGGCCGATCGTTTCGCACCCACCGCCGCTGGCGATCGCCGGTACGGCGTCGAGCACGCGATCGAAGGCCCGCTGGAGGTCGAGATCGGCGGCGAGACGGTGACGTACCGCGCCAGCTGCTTCCGCTGGTGGTCCGAACGAGCCCGGACCAGCGGCAGCTACCGCCAGCGGCGCACGTCCTACGCGACCGAACGGCAGCTGGTCGTGCTCATCGAGCTGCCTGCCCCGCTGCCGGTACCCATCCGGGTCGGGCCGGAGAGCGTGCTCGGTCGCGTCGGGCTCACCCGAGCCGGCGAGCAGCTGGAGTCGTCGGAGTTCAACCGGCGGTTCCGCGTGGAGGGCGAGGACCCCCAGCTGATCGTCCAGCTGCTGGACGCCCGGTTGCAGCAGGAACTGGTCGAGCGTTTCCAAGGGCGCTCCGTGGAGCTGGCGGGCCCGCTGCTCGCCATCGGCGGCGACCCCGACCATCGCGACGAGTCACTGGCGGGCCACATCGGTCACCTGCCCGCCGCCGCTGTGGACGCCCGACGCCTGCTCGACCACATCCCTGACCAGTTCTGGCGCGCCATCGGCGTGGGGCCCACCGCATGACCGCTCCGATGCGCGTCCTGGCGGTCTCGTGGCTACCGCCGCGCGGTGTCCTGATCACCGTCGTGCTGCTCATCTTGGTCGTAGCCGGCTGGCTCATCTGGTCGTACAACCGCTTCGTTGCGCAGCTGGCGGGCATCGACGCGACGTGGGCCAACATCGCCACCGAGCTGCAACGCCGTCACGAGCTGGTCCCGAACCTGGTCGCCGCCGCCAAGGGGTACGCCACCCACGAACGCGAGCTGTTCGACGCGGTGACCGCCGCTCGCGCTCGGGCCATCGCGACCGCTCCCGACGACGTCGACGTCGACGCCAAGGCCCGCGCGGAGGACGACCTCACCGATCGGCTCACCGGTCTGCTGGCGATCACCGAGGCCTACCCCGCCCTCGAGGCCAACACCCTGTTCCTCGATCTGCAGCGACAGCTGGTGGAGACCGAGGATCGGCTGTCGGCCGCCCGACGGCTGTACAACCTCGAGGTCGCGGCCTACGAACGCCGTCGCCGTTCGGTGCCCTCCAACCTGCTCTCCGGCCACGGGCCCATCATGCCACGGCACCCGTTCGAGATCCGGGACGCGGCCGCCGCGCACGCACCGGTCGTGTTCGACGCCGAGGAGCGCTGACACCGCCCATCGTCCTCGACGCCGACGAGCGCTGACACCCCCCATCGTGTTCGACGCCGAGGAGCGCTGACACCGCCCATCGTGCTCGACGCCGACGAGCGCTGACACCGCCCGTCGTGTTCGACGCCGGCGAGCGCTGACGCCGCGGTGGGCGACGATCGCACCCCACGCCGCAGCGCGGCGGGCTCCCACGAACGGGCCACACCGTCGCGCTGCGCGTGGAACCCTGGGACTACTCGCCCTCGTACTTGAACGACACCTTGACCTTGGCGCGGTAAGCGGTCACGCCGCCGTCCTCGATGACCAGGTCCAGGTTCTCCACCTCGGCCACACGGAGGTTGCGCACGGAGGCACCGGCCCGCTCGACGGCCACGGTGGCCGCGCGTTCCCAGGACTCCGTGCTCGTACCGACCAACTCGATGAACTTGTAGACGCTCTCGGCCATGACCGCTCCGGTCGTTGTCGGTGACTCACGTCCCGCACCCTACGACCGCGCTCGGCGCGGTCAAGGGCCGCACGGCAGCGCACCGCATGGCGACGCCCCGGCGTCGCGTCGACCTCACGGTCCGAGATCGACGGGATCAACGGTGGCTGCACGCGCGCCGGCGTCCCGGTCCGTGATCAGCCGGTCGCCGCGCCCGCACCGCGCTGCCGCGCCTCGTCCAGCACGCCCAGCACCTCCTCGACGCACCGATCGAGGTCGTCGTTGACCACCTCGACGTCGAACCGATGGCCTGCGGCCAGCTCCCGTCGGGCCCACTCCAGGCGCCGGGCGATCGCGTCGGGGTCCTCGGTGCCGCGGGCGCGCAGGCGACGCTCGAGCTCCTCGAACGACGGCGGTACCAGGAACACCAGCAGTGCTTCGGGGTGGTGCTCCTTGACCTGCAGTGCGCCCTGGAGCTCGATGTCGAGTACCACGACCAAGCCTGCCTCGACCGCTTCCAACGCCGGGGTGCGGGGGGTGCCGTACCGGTTGCCGGCGTACTCGGCCCATTCGAGGAGCTCGCCGTCGGCGATGAACCGATCGAACGTCGCGTCGTCGACGAAGCGGTAGTCCACCCCGTCGCGCTCACCCGGTCGCGGGGACCTCGTGGTCACCGACACCGACAACACGCTGTCGGGCAGCGCCTCCCGGACGCGCGCGTGGACGGTGCCCTTGCCGACCCCGGACGGCCCCGCGATGACCGCCAGCAGGCCGTGGCGATCGGTCACGAGGACCCCTCGAACTCGTCCAGCAGCTTCGCTCGCTGGCGGGGTCCGAGGCCACGGAGCCGGCGGTTGGGGGCGATATCCAACCGTTCCATCAACCGTCGGGCCTTCACCGGCCCGTACGCCGGCATGGCGCCGAGCACGTCGGCGACCTTCATCTTGGCGACGGCGTCCTGGTCGTCGGCCAACTCGAACACGCGGCCCAAGGGGATCGCCCGCAGCTTCAGCCGATCCTTGATGTCCGCGCGGATCCGGCGCGCTTCGGCGGCCTTCTCCAACGCGGCTCGGCGTTCGTCCGGGTCGAGCTCGGGCAGCGGCATGGTCGCTCCAGATGGACGGCCTTGCAGATGGCGTGGTCGACGACGCGATACGTCCCGGCGACGCCTGCCTTCCTCCCCGCCGGCCAGGCACCAGGGCGGGCGAGCGGTGACCCCGACCCTAGCTCCACGTCGAGGTGGTCGACCACCCGGGTTGCGGACCATCCGACGCCACCCGAGGCCATCCGTCGTCACCGGGGCGCCGAGGTGGTCGCGGTGCGCGGCCGGCGGGCGACGTCTCGTCGCGCCCGTTAGCGTGCGACCTCCGCCAGCGACCAGGCCAGCGACCAGGCCAGCGACCAGGCCAGAGACCAGGACGGATGCCGTGGATGAGACGATCGTGCTCGGGGTGGACCTCGACGGGGTCTGCGCCGACTACGAAGGGGCCTTCCGCGCCGCGGTGATGCGCCAGCAGCAGCGCGACGCCTCCGAACTCCCCCCGCAGACGGTGATGGACGCCTACTCCCAGTGGGGCTTCACCTTCGAGCAGTTCGAGGACGCGCACCGTCGCGCGGTGCTCGAGGACCGCATGTTCCGGCACATGGAACCCCTACCGGGCGTGTCCGAAGCGCTGTGGGAACTGTCCGACCTCGGCGTGTGGATCCGCATCATCACCCACCGCCTGATCTTCAACTGGGCCCACGAGATCTCCGCGGCCGACACCGCCGCGTGGCTCGACGCCAACCAGATCCCCTACCGCGACCTGTGCTTCATCGGTGACAAACCGAACGTCGGAGCGGACCTCTACGTCGACGACTCCCCCGGCAACATCGTGTCGCTGCGTGAGGCCGGCAAGACCGCGATCGTGTTCGACCAGCCCTACAACCGCGACCTGTCCGGTCCCCGCGCGGAGCGCTGGCCGGACGTCGTCGCGCTCGTCCAGGCGGAGCTCGACGCCCGCGCCCGGCAGGTCCCTCTGCCGCTGAGCGACCACGAGGCCTCCTCGTGACCACGACCGGCGAGGTCCCCTCCGACCCGGCGGAACGCACGGCCGCGTTCATCGCGTTCCTCGTGCGGTGTGGGGCGCTCCGCTTCGGGGACTTCGTGGGCAAGTCGGGCCGACGCATGCCGTACTTCGTCGACCTCGGTCAGGTGCACACCGGTCGCCAGCTGGCCACCCTCGGCCGCTTCTACGCCGCCGCGATCGACCAGCGGTTCGGCGACGACGTCGACATCGTCTTCGGCCCCGCCTACAAGGGCATCCCGCTGGCGGTCGCCGCCGCCACCGCGCTGGCCGACGTCCACGGCCGCGACGTCGGCGTGTGCTTCGACCGCAAGGA
>SKNP01000411.1 GCA_007120485.1 Nitriliruptoraceae bacterium | reverse complement strand
TAGTTAACGTAATGTTCCTTATGGGGGAATCGTTGAGAGCTCGGGGAGACGTGCTGTACCGGGACCAGTTGCCAGGAACGCACGTTGGCCAAGGCCAACAGCTTGCGCGGTCGCCCGTACCTCGTCGACACCACGGTCCATGCCCCTGATGTGTCTGCTGCTGGGCTCGCCTGGCTGCCCGGGGTGGCAACACCGTTCGAATCCTGATCGGTTGTCACCGGGGCGGTTCCGCGCTGGCGGCTCGCTGGCGATGGTTCGCCGTCGGCGCCTGGGTGTCTGGCGCGCGACGCATCATCGGCCGGTCGATCTGGGTCGGGTGACCACCCGTCGACGAACGCCGTGTGGCTGGGCCGTTCGGTCCGCGGCCCGGGCTGGGTCCGTCGGCCCGACGGTCAGGTGGTCACGTTGCCGTCGGACGGGCGACTGTTAGGCTCGCTCGCTGGGCTCGAGCCGCGGGTGCGCGCCACCCGGAGGGTCGAGCATCACGGCTGCTGAGGCGCACGCAGGCGGATGGATCGCTTCGCCAGTAGCCGCCCGGGCAGACACGCTCCTCGATGGGTCGTCGGCAACGATCCACGGACGAAGCGCCCGGCTCGGATCATCGGGATCGTGCATCGCTGACCTCGATGCCGGCTGACGTCCTGAACCCGAACGTGAGGTACCAACCGACGGAGGAACGCGCATGGCACGGACCCCAGGGTCGTTCGGCATGCCGATGCCGATGCCGATGCGCGGCTCGGTGGCGTGCCGCCTGGCTGTCGACGGGTGGGGCGCGCGCGGATACGCCGCCAGCGGTCCCTCGGTTCGTGGGATCACGGTCCGCGGGGTCGTGCACCCACGCACGGTGTCTCGATCGACCGCGAGGGACGATTCGACATGGCATCGTCCGGGATGGTCACGATGATCGATCAGGTGGTCGCCGTCCTGGTCGTCGTCGTGTTCGCGCTGGTCAACGGCGTGAACGACGGGGGCACGGTCGTCGTCGCCGGGCTTCGCACGAGCACGAAGCACCCGTGGGTGCCGATCGTGATGCTGGTTGGTGCCCTCGCGACGGTGCCCCTGGTGGGAACCCGGGTCGCGCAGACGTTGGCCGAGCGCCTGGTCGGGTTCGAAGGCGACGGTGGACGACTGACGTTGATCGCGGCGGTAGCGGCGACCTTGCTCGTGGTATGGGTCCTGACCGCTCGGGGGTTGCCGACCAGCCTGACGCTCGGCTTGGTCGGGGCGATCGCTGGGGCCGGCACGGCGTCGCGCCTTCCGGTCGATTGGGGGCTCGTCGGGTTCGTGCTGCTGGTTGCGGCGATCGCCCCGGCGGTTGGCTTCATCGGCGCCTTCTTCCTGCAGCGGGCACTCCGGCCGTTCCTCGGTCCGCTGCGGTGGCTACGTGGCGGTCTGCTACGCGTCGGGTACCTGCTGCAATGTCTGGCGTACGGTGGGAACGACGGGCAGAAGATCCTGGCGGTCCTCGCGGTCGTCGGTGTGTCGTCCAGCGTCGCCGAGGTCCCGTACCACCTCTGGTTGGGAACCGTGCTCGCCTTCGCTGTCGGCACCCTGCTTGGGGTCGCCAGGCTCGGTCGAACGCTCAGCGGCGGTGTCTTGCCGGTGCGCTCCGAGCAGTCCGGGATCGCCCAGACGACGTCCGCGAGCGCGGTGCTGATCAGCGGCGCGTTCGGTTCTCCGGTCAGCCTGACCCAGGCGGTGACCGCGGGACTCATCGGCTCGGGCGTCGGTGTCACCCCACGACGGGTGCGCTGGCAGGTCGCTACCCGGATCGCCATCGCGTGGGCGGTAACGTTGCCGGCCGCGTTCGTCGTGAGCGCGATCGTTGCGCTGATGCTCGGAGGGCTGTTGTGAGGATGATGCGAGCCTTCCGAGACGTCCTGTCCGATCTCTCCGGGCGCAGCCAGGGCGAACTCGTCAACTCTCTCGCCGGCCAGGTCGATGCCGCGATCGAAGCGGTCCTGCTGGCCCGCGAAGCCAGTGACGGGCGGGTACCGACGGCCGAGGCCCGCACCCGCATGGGCGAGCTCGAGAACACCGGCGATCGCTACCGAGGCGACGTGGTGACCCGCCTCTCCCGCACCCTGGTGACACCGATCGACCGTGAGGACCTGTTCCGGCTCTCCCGGTCCATCGACGACGTGCTCGACAACCTCCGCGACTTCGCCCGCGAGCTGGACCTCTTCGGGCCCGGCGTCGGAAGCGAGCTGTTGCACCCACCGCTGGACGCGATCGGCGGTGCGCTCAAGGAGATGGGCGGGGCCGTGAAGGCGCTCGCAGACGAGCCGGATCGCGCCATCGAGGGGTCGCTGCGGACCAAGAAACTCGTCAACGAGGTCCGTGCGAGCTACCAGCTCGGGCTCACCGAGCTCTTCGACGCTGAGTTCGACGGTCATACCCTGAAACGACGCGAGCTCCTGCGGCGGCTGGACGTGGTGGGCCTTCGGATCGGTGAAGCAGCCGACGCGTTGGCCGATGGCGGCCTCAAGCGCGGCGCTTGACCTCTCCGTCGCCCTCTGGCGGCGGTTGCCGTGGCACCGCTCCCCTGCGCTGGCTGGTCTCTGGCGGCCAGACCGACTCCATCACGGCCACAGCGATCATCCCTGCGATGAACCAGGCCACCAGCCCGCTCGCCGTCCAGCCGGTGCCCAGCAGCCCGACACCGGTCCAGCCGAGCACGTCGATGAGGGTCGGGACCGTGATGCGTGCGGTGGCCCGGGCCGGACCGGTCGTCGGCAGGAGGATCACCAGTTGCGTACCGACCCCGGCCCCGAGCATCGGCGGCTGCCAGGTACCGACCTCCACGATCCCAGCAACCACGACGCCAACGCCCACGGCGACCGAGGCGCCGACCACGAAGCCGGCCAGGGATGCCACGCTGCGCATGACCGGACGGGAACGGCCAGACAGCCGCACCGCCAGGATGGCCCCGGTGAGCACACCGAGTACCACCAGCACCGAGCCGGCCAGCAGACCAGCAACCTCACCGGGAGGGGGCGTCTCGCCGGTGAGACCCAGCTGCCGGTCGGTCCCGATGAGCAGCCACCCGACGCCCAACGCCCAGCCCAGCAGGTGGCCACCACCGACGGCGACCACCGCAGCGGCAGCGCGCGACCGTGGCCTCCGTGTCCGTTGGTTGCTGACTTCAGCCATGCGCCCCCACGGCGGTGGTCAGCGATGCCTGCGCGTCAGGACGGAGACGCACCGTGACACCGACGAGCAGGACGAAGGTAAGCGAACCTCGGGGACGAGGGCGTCGACAGCGACCTCAACTCCGGCGCCGGGCGGACCACGATGGATCAGTGTGACCGTCAGTTGCTTCAGCGCGACTTCGAGGCTCGAGGCACCTCTCAGCGGCGCGAGCCAAGGCCGAACGGCCCGGCTGCACGGTCGATCGATCGCGAAGCCGACCTGGCCCCCGGCCTGGGTGAGTAGCAGGCCGAACGGCCCGGCTGCACGGTCGATCGATCGCGATGCCGACAGGACCCTGGCGTGGGCGAAGGGCGAGCTTCAACGGCCCTGGCGGGGCATCCGACGGCGCAGCAGGACGACCCCCACGCAGCCGATGGCCATCGCGGTCGCCCCGGCGGTCCAGGTCCCGGCGAACCCGACGCGTTCCGCCGATGACCCGAGGATCGCGGGGCCGAGCGAACCCCCGACACCGAGACCCGCGAGGACCGTGCCCGCCGCACGTGCCGGCCGGGTCGGTTCGAGCCGGAC
>SKNP01000161.1 GCA_007120485.1 Nitriliruptoraceae bacterium | reverse complement strand
GGACGGTAGCCCGTCAGGGGCAGGACCACGGGGAGGGCGAGGTGAGCCAGGCGGCCAACGCCGACCTCGACGCGTTCATCGAGCGCAACCGCCCCGGGTGGCAGCGGCTCGACGAGCTGGTCCGGCGCGCCGGAGGGTCCCCGTCGCGGCTGTCGGCGGAGGAGCTCGACGAACTCGTCCGGCTCCACCTGCGGGTGTCATCACAGCTCTCCACCGCACGGACCCACCTCGCCGACACCGAGCTGAGCACGCACCTTTCCCGGCTGGTCGCGCGGTCGTCCGCGGTGGTCCACGGCACCCGCGCCCGCACGCTCCGTGCGGTGCTGCGAGGCATCACGGAGGTCTTCCCGGCGGCGGTGTGGCACGCCCGCACCGCCATCCTGATCAGCACGGTGGTGTTCATCGCCAGCTTCGCCGGCGTCGCCGTCTGGCTGGCAGCCAGCCCCGAAGCGGTCGAGGCGGTCGGTCCGGAGTCGTTCCGCGAGGCCTACCTGGAGGAGGACTTCGAGGCGTACTACTCCTCCGAGCCCGGGACCGCCTTCGCCGCGCGGGTGTTCACCAACAACGCCGCGGTCGGCGCCATGGCGTGGGGCTCGGGCATCCTCGGCGGCATCCCGACGCTCTACATCCTGCTGCTGAACGGCGTCAACGTCGGCGTGGCCGCCGGGCTCTTCCACGCCGCAGGTGATGCGGGGCACTTCTGGGGGCTGATCCTCCCCCACGGTCTGCTCGAACTCACCGCGGTGTTCATCGCGGGTGGCGCGGGCCTGCGGCTCGGCTGGGCCGCGATCGCACCGGGCGACCGTCCTCGACGGGAGTCCCTGGCCGAGGAGGGCCGCCGCTCGGTGACGATCGCGCTGGGCCTGGTCCTGGTGTTCTTCGTCGCCGGCCTGCTCGAGGGCTACGTCACGGGGCAGCCCTGGTCCGCCACCGTCCGGGTCGGCATCGGCGCGGTGGTCTGGGCGGCGGTGACCGGCTGGCTCCTGCTGGCGGGACGCCGGGCAGCCGGACGGGGCCTGACGGGGGCGTTGGGCGAGGTGCCCCACGATCACCAGCCGCCACGGGCCTTGACGTCGAGGTAGCGGTCGGCCAGCGCCGCAGCCAACTCCTCCGGGGCGGCGTCGACCACCGACACGCCGAGCCCGCGCAACCGGGCGGCCGCGCGTTCGCGCGCGGCCAGCACCTCGGACGCGGCGGCCGCGCCGTAGGCCGCCTCGGCGTCGTCGACGGAGGCGGTCAACAGCCGGTCCAACGCGGGGTCGCGGACGCTGGCGACGATCACCGCGTGGTCGCGGACCAGGATGGGCAGGGCCGGCAGCAGGGTCTCCTCGACCGCTTCGGGTGCCAGCTCCGTGATCAGCACGATCAGCGCCCGGCGCCGGAACCTGGCCAGCGTCTCGCGGATGGCCGCGCGGTAGGAGGACTCGGCGAGCTCCGGCTCCAACGCGTGCAGCGCCGTCGACAACCGGCGCATCTGCCCGCGGTCCTGTCGTGGCGGGACCACGGTGCGCACGTCGGCACCGAACGACAGCAACCCGATCCGGTCACCCAGGTGGGTGGCCACCGTCGCCAACGCCAACGTGGCATCCATGCCATGGTCGAGGCGCGGGACCCCCTCGACCAGCCCAGCGACGGTTCGGCCCGTGTCGAGCAGCACCAGGACCCGCTGGTTGCGCTCGGCCCGGTAGGTCCGGACGATGGGCGTACCGGCGCGCGCCGTCGCCGACCAGTCGACATGTCGATATTCGTCGCCCTGGACGTACTCGCGCAGCGCCTCGAAGTCGGTGTCCCCGCCGCGTGCCCGGACGGCGCGTAGCCCCTCGTCCAGGAGCCGGGCACGCCGCACCCGCAGTTCGGCCGCGTTGCGCGACCGGAAGCTCGGGTGGACCTCCACCCGTCCGTCGACGCGACGGCTGGCCTGCCGGCTGCTCATACCCAGGGGTCCAGCCACCCGCACGTCGATCCGCGAGGGGGTGAAGGTGCCGCGCCGCACAGGGGTCAGGTCGCTGCTGGCCCGTCCCCGTCCGGACGGGAGCACGGTCAGCTGGACCGCGCGCGACGAGGCCCCGAGCGACGGTGCCAGCTCGTCGGCGAGTTGGACGGTCAAGCGCCGGCTGCCGGGGTTGCTGACCCGCCAGACCACCTCGCCGTCCCCGTCCAACGGCAGCACCGTGGGAAGCTCCCTACTGACCCCGACCGACCAGGGCGCCGGGGTGAGGGCCCGGTCGGTGACCACCGCGGCGATCAGGAGCCCGCCGCCGATCCCCACGACCCACCCTGGGACGAACGCGGCGACCACGGCGAGCACGCCGACCGCCACCGCGGTGCGGCCGGTCGGTACCGGGACCATCCCCGCCCACCAGTCACGCGACCACCGGGCCGGTGGCGCGGCCGGCTCGGGGTGAGTGGAGACGCTGGTCGGTGCGTTCACCGCGGGACCGGCACGCTGCCCAGCAGGCCGTCGAGCACGCCGTCGGCATCCGCACCCTCGAGCTCGAGCTCCGGACGCAGCTGCAAGCGGTGGCGCAGCGACGGCTTGGCGACCGCCTTGACCTCGTCAGGGGTGACGAACGCGCGGCCCGCCAGCCACGCCCACGCCCGGGCCGCGTGCAGCAGCATCGTGGCCCCACGTGGGCTGACGCCCAGGGACACGGCCGGGGCGTCCCGGGAGGCACGCACCAGATCGACGAGGTAGCCACGGACCTCCTCGCTGACCCGGACCTGTTGGACCGCGTGACGTGCCGCCGTCAGCTCGGTCGCGCCGGCGACGGCGCTGACCCCGAGCTGGGCCGGGTCCCCGGCTTCCGGACCCGCCTCATGTCGAGCGAGGATCGCGGCCTCCTGCTCGCGGCTCGGGTAGGGCACCTGCAGCTTGAACAGGAACCGGTCGAGCTGCGCCTCCGGCAGCGGGTAGGTGCCCTCGTGCTCCACCGGGTTCTGGGTCGCCACGACCAGGAACGGGTCGGGCAACGGGCGGGCCGCACCATCGACCGAGACCTGCCGTTCCTGCATCGCCTCGAGCAGCGCCGCCTGGGTCCGCGGGGGCGTCCGGTTGACCTCGTCGGCGAGCAGCAGGTTGGTGAACACCGGGCCCTCACGGAACCGGAACGAGGTACCTCCCTCGTCCAGGATCGTCTGCCCCAACACGTCCGAGGGCATCAGGTCCGGGGTGAACTGCACGCGGGTCGACCCCAGGTCCAGCGAGCGTGCCAGCGTGGACACGATCAGGGTCTTGGCGACGCCGGGTACACCCTCGAGCAGCACATGGCCCCGGACCAGCAGCGCGGTGACGAGCCCGGTGATGACACCGTCCTGTCCGACGATCACCTTGCCGATCTCCGCCCGGACCGCTTCCAGGGCGTCGCGCGCGGCGTCGCCCGCGTCCTGCGCAGCGCCACCGCTTTCGGTCGGTATATCGTCAGGTCGCTCTATCGACATATCGCTTCCTCGCTCCATCGTCGTGTGTCCTCGACCGGTCGCGGCACGGTGGCTGCCCGGTGGGCCACGGGTGCGTGGATCCTCATCCGTCGGCCCGGTCATCGCTGCGGTCGGGGTCGTGGCTGTGAGCGGGGCCATCGCTGTGGGCGGGACCATCGCTGTGGTCGGGGCCATCGCTGTGGTCGGGGCCATCGCTGTGGGCGGGGCCATCGCTGTGGGCGGGGCCATCGCTGCGGGCGGGACCATCGCTGCGGGCGGGACCATCGCTGCGGGCGGGACCATCGCTGTG
>SKNP01000501.1 GCA_007120485.1 Nitriliruptoraceae bacterium | reverse complement strand
GGCCGCTGCTGACCACCGCCGACGGCTCGAAGTTCGGCAAGTCGGCCGGCAACGCGATCTGGCTCGACCCGGAGCTGACCAGCCCGTACGCCTACTACCAGTACTGGCTCAACGCCGCCGATGCGGACGTGGTCCGGTTCCTGAAGCTGTTCACCTACCTCGAACTCGACCGGATCGAGGAGCTCGGCCGCGAACTCGAGCGCGACCCGGCCGCCCGCGTCGCGCACCGCGAGCTCGCGCGTGAGGCGACCCGCATCATCCACGGCGACGACGGCGTCGAGCTGGCGGAACGGGCGACGGCGGTGCTGTTCGGTGGTGAACCGTTCGCCGGGTTGGACGACCGGATCCTGTCGGTCGCGTTCGACGGGGCACCGTCGGTCGAGCTGCCGCGCGCGCGGCTGGAGGACGAGCGGATCGGCGTCCTCGAACTGCTCACCGAGGTCGGGGCCTCCAAGAGCAACGGCGAGGCACGCCGGCTGGTCCAGCAGGGCGGGGTCAAGCTGAACAACGCGAAGGTCGACGACCCGCAACGCCGGCTCGGCCCGGACGATCTGGCCAGCGCCACCACCCTGGTGCTGCAGGTCGGCAAGAAGCGCCACTTCCTGGCCCGGTTCGGCCCCGAGGGATGAGCGAGGGGCCGTGGTCGGATCCGTCCGGCTTGGACGTCCGCGTCACGGACGTCCGCTCGGTCTGGGGGCCACCGCTGGGCTTCCCGCTCGGTGAGCATGTCACCGTGCTGGTGGGGCCCAACCGGGCCGGTACCTCCACGGTCGCCTGGGCGATCGCGGCGGCGCTCGATCCCACGATCCGGTTCCGGCCGGCCCAGGACCTCCCGCGGCGCCGGGTGGATCCCGAACCGCAGGTGCGGTTCGTCGGATCGTCGGGGGCGAGCACCTCGGTGCGGTTCCATCCCGGTGATGGACACCGGCAGGTCGAAGGCGAGCTTCCCGACGGGCACGTGGTCCTCAGCCGCATCCACGAGACGCCCCGTGACGTCCTGCGTCGGTTGCCGATCGATCTGGCATCTGCGGCGGCACGCGCCGACCTGGCTGAGCGGATCCGCGCGGTCGCCCGGACCCTGTTGCCCGAGGTCGACACGGTGCGGATCGACGAGCGGCTGGCGGTGCGGGTGATCGACGACCTCGGCTCCGCGTTGCCGGTACCCGAGACCCGTGCGATGACCGTGCTCGGCGCGGTCCGCCACCTCGCGGACATCGGTGAGGCGGCCGTCCTGGCGGTGCTCGAGGGCCCGGAGGCGTTCCTGCACCCGGCCGGACAGGAGACGCTGGCGGCCACGCTGCCCGAGCTGGCGGCGACGACCGGGACGCGCCTGATCATCACCACCTCCTCGCCGTTCGTGGTGCCGCGAAGCGCCGACGTCCAGGTGGTCTCGCTCGCCCGCGACGCCGCCGGGCGGACGGGCCTGGTCGCGTCGGCGCCCGGCGACGGCATGCAGGCACGGTTGCTCGGCGGGTTGCTGCGTGACGCCGGGTTGGCGGCCGTCCTCGACCGGGTCGCGCAGATCCCCGCCGGGACCCGGGCGGTGCTCGTGGTCGAAGGGGGCACCGACGAGGCGTACCTGGCGCTGGCCGCCGCGACGCTGGGCCGTGACGCCGACCTTGACCGGGTGGTGGTGCGGCCGTCGGGTGGCGCGATGGGCGCGGCGCTGGCCGCGCTGGTCCTGCGCGCCGAGGTGGACGTCCCCGTCCTCGTGCTGCTCGACCATGACGACGCGGGTCGTCGGGCCCGTGACACGCTGGTCTCACGCTTCGGGTTCGACCGGCAGCGCGAGGTCGTGACCTACGCGGACGTGATCGAGGGCTCCCCGCCGGGCGTGGAAGCGGAGATGCTGTTCGACCCAGCGCTGGTCCGACGTTTCGTCGCCGAGCACGGCCCATCCGCGACCCACGGCGAGCGGCAGGTCGGTGGGCAGCCGCACCTCGATCTGACCTCCAGCGGGAAGAGCGCGTTCGTGCGGTTCGCCGAGGAGCACGTCACCCCCGAGCACCTGTCGAGGTGGAGCGACCTGCTCGATCTGCTCGTCGGACGGTTGGACGCGGCGAGCTGACAGGACGGCGCGGAGCGGACCTCCACCGTCTGGCCCGACCGCTCGGCGCGGGCGGGCTGCCCGTGTCCCGCCGGACGCGATCGAGGTGCGGGCCGTCCGTACTCCGCCGGGGGCGGTCGAGGTGCGTGGTGCCGAAGGTCCCACGCCCCGCAGCACTCCGCCCCTGCCGTGTGCGGTGCGGGTGCGGGAGGCTCGACATCGACCGAACCAGCGGGATCACCCCGATCGGTGTGGGTCTGGTGACCCACCCGGCTCGCCGCACGCGACGGGACGCCCGCACCGCACCCCGACGAGGTCAATCGTGAGCACCCAGACGACGCTGCCCCCGACCGCTGATCGTGCCGATGACCGTGAGCGGCTGGTGGTGCCGTTCAGCGACGGTCGTCGTGAGCAGAAGGCGTTGCTCGGCGGCAAGGGCGCCAACCTCGCCGAGATGACCTACATCGGTCTGCCGGTGCCACCCGGGTTCATCGTCACCACCGATGCCTGCCGCAGCTACCTCGCGCTCGGGGAGGTGCCCGAGCACCTCTACCAACAGGTCGAGGAGGCCCTGGTCGAGCTCGAGCGGTCCAGTGGTCGTCGGCTCGGCGACCCGGAGGCGCCGCTGCTGGTGTCGGTGCGCTCCGGTGCGCCGTTCTCCATGCCGGGGATGATGGACACGGTCCTGGACCTGGGGGCGACCCCGGAGACGGTGCCCGGGTTGGCCGCCATGGGCGGCGAGCGGTTCGCGTGGGACGTCACCCGCCGGTTCCTGGAGATGTTCGGGCGGGTCGTGCTCGGCGTCGAGCCGGAAGGCTTCGACCAGAACCTGGAGAAGGCGATCGCCGACGCCGGGGTCGCGACCGAGCGGGACCTCGAGCCGAACCAGCTCGAGCAGGTCGTCGACGCCCACCGTGCGACGATCGCGGCGGCCGGGGTCGAGCTCCCTGAAGACCCCCGGGAACAGCTGCGCTTGGCGATCGAAGCGGTGTTCCGCTCCTGGAACGGTGACCGTGCCCGGGCCTACCGACGGGTCGAGGAGATCCCCGACGACCTCGGGACCGCCGTCAACGTGCAACAGATGGTGTTCGGCAACCTCGATGACGACTCGGCGACCGGCGTGGCCTTCACCCGCGACCCCGCGACCGGCGAGAAGGTGCCCTACGGCGACTTCCTGCTCGGCGCGCAGGGCGAGGACGTCGTGGCCGGGACCCGCGCGGTCGAACCGCTGGCGGTGCTCGGCGACCACTTCCCCGAGATGCATCGCGAGCTACTCGAGCACATGCACACGCTCGAGCAGCACGAGCGTGACCTGTGCGACGTCGAGTTCACGATCGAGTCCGGCAAGCTGTGGATGCTGCAGACCCGGGTCGGTAAGCGCTCCGCGAGCGCGGCCCTGCGGATGGCCGTGGAGATGGTCGATGAAGGGCTCATCGACCGGGACGAAGCGGTCCGTCGGGTCCGGCCGAAGCAGCTGGAAGCGCTCCTGCACCCGCGGTTCGGCCCCAACGCGCCGGAGCCGCTGACCACCGGTCTGGCCGCATCACCCGGCGCGGCGGTGGGCGCGATCTGCCTGTCATCGACCGAGGCCAAGGACCGCGGCATCGCCGGTGAGGACGTGATCCTCGTCCGTCCGGAGACCTCCCCCGAGGACCTCGAGGGCATGGTCGCGTCGGTCGGCCTGCTGACCTCACG
>SKNP01000255.1 GCA_007120485.1 Nitriliruptoraceae bacterium | reverse complement strand
CCTGGGGCGGGCTGGCGACCGCCTACACCTTCACCGGTCGGCTCGTCCGGTCGCTGGCATGAGTCCACACCCCGGCGAGGCCCCCCCGGAGCTGCCGGCTGCGGCGCAGCGGCTCGCGCCGCATCGCGACGATGGCCTGCTCGAGCTCGTCCCGACCGAGCGGCTGGCCGCCCCGCAGGTCGCGCTGCTCGGCCTGGCCGCCGGGCTGGTCCTGCTCACCGCTGCCGGACGGATCCTGGACGCGACCGGTGCCGTGCGCGGGCTGGACGTCGACCTTGCCGCGGTCGTGCTGCTGACGCTCGCGACGCTCGTGGCCGGCATCGGCCACCTCGGCGGCCGCCGCGCCCGGTTGGACTGGCCGATCCCCGCGCTGCTGCGGCTCGTCGAGTACGGGACGGTGCTGGTGCTCACCGGTGGGGGCGGGCCCGCGTACGCGCTGCTGGCCACGCTCGCTTTCCACCACTACGACATCGTCTACCGTGTACGGCTGCTGGGCGCGCCACCACCTCGCTGGCTGCGGTTGGTCGCGGGCGGGTGGTTGCTGCGCGGTGGGCTGCTGCTACTCGCCGCGGCGGTCGGCGTGCTCGGACCGACGGTCGTCGGGCTGACCGCGGTGCTTGCACCGGTGTTCGTGGTGGAGGCCGTGGTTCGTTGGATCCGGGACGCCACCTGAGCGACGACGTCGCGGACCGGACACCGACCCGGGCCGAGCACCGACCGGACCGAGTACCGACCGGATCGAGCACCGACCCGAACCGACCCCGACCGACCCTCCCACACGTAGACCGATGGCCCCACGCCGACCGGCCACCGCGACCAAGCCAGCCCCACCCCCAGACCAGGAGCCAACGATGCACGGGATCGTGCTCGCCGCCGGCGGTGGCACCCGCCTGCGACCCCTCACCGACGCGTTGCCCAAGACCCTCCTCGTGGTCACCAACGACGGCCGCAGCGTGCTCGAGTTGGCCGTCGCCAACCTCGCCGAGGTCGGCATCACCGACATCGCCGTCGTCACCGGCCACGCCCACGGGGCGATCGCCGACATCGCACCGACGCTGGAGAAGCGCCACGGCGTGACGCTCGACCTGCGCTACAACGACCGCTACGACACGTGGAACAACGCGTACTCGGTGTGGCTGGTCCGCGACGTCATCGCCCGCGGGGCACTGATGGTCAACGGCGACACGGTGCACCCGGTCGACGTCCAGCGACGGCTGCTGGCGGCGAAGGGCTCCGCGCCGGTGCTGATCGCCGTGGACGACGACAAGCGCCTGGGCGAGGAGGAGATGAAGCTCCACCTCGATGACGGTCGGATGGTCCGCATCAACAAGGCGCTCGATCCCGACACCGCGCAGGGCGAGTACATCGGGCTGACCCTGTTCGCGCCGGAGTCGGCCGAGCCGGTCGGTGACGCGCTTCAGGCGACCTTCGAACGCGACCCCGGGCTGTACTACGAGGATGGGTTCCAGGAGTTCGCTGACCGCGGCGGGGAGGTGCGCGCCGTCCCGATCGGTGAGCAGGTCCCTTGGGTCGAGGTCGATGACCATGCCGACCTCGCACGCGCCAAGCAGGTCACGGCGACCTGGGACATCTGAACGACCGCCGGCTGGCAGCGTGAACGACCGCCGGCTGGCAGCGTGACCGACCGACCGCCGACAGCGTGACCGACCGCCGACAGCGTGACCGACCCAACGTCGGCAGCGTGAGCGATCGACCGACGGCACCTCGACCGCCCCACCGCACGAGGAGCACCCGTGGCAGCGACCGACGTCGAAGGCGACGGCGACGATCTGGGGATCCTCGCCGGGCTCCGCGGTGCCTACGACCCGATCTACGGGCCGCTGGTCATCGCCGGGGCGCTCGTGCAGTTCGCCGCCGTGGCGTTGCAGAGCGTGCCGATGGCGCTCGGGGGGTTGCTCGCCGGCGCCATCGCCGACCTGGCCACCTCGGACGAACGCAACGCGATCCGCGGCCGGCTGCGCCGTTTCGGACTGGGGCTGCTCCAACGGGTGACGTTCCGGGCGATCATGGTGCTGGGGGTGCTGATCCCCGCTGGCGTCCCCACCAGCGTGCTCACCGGGTACGTGCTCGGGTTCCTGGCGTTGGGGCTGTCGACGCGCGGGATCGGCTTCGCGCTCAACAAGGTCCTGCGCGTCACCCCGGCCACCCCCGAGCTCAACCTGGGCGAGGACCTGCCGCTGGCCACCTACTTCCCGAGGCTGCGCCGTCGGCGTGTGTTGGCGATCGGCATCCTCGCCGGCGCGGAGCTACCGCTGGCCGCGGCGGTATGGCTCGGCGCGCAAGGCCAAGAGGTCGCCGCTTTGGCCGTCATCGCGGGCACGGTCGTGGTGCTGGGTGTCGGGCTGGCCGTCGCGGTGCGGACCGCCGTCAAACTGCTGCGCTCCGACGCGTTGGACCGCCACGAACGCCAGCTCGGCGATGCGATCGCGGACACCGGCGCCCGCGTCGTGCTGTACTTCTCCGGGGACCGCGAGAGCACCTACCAGCTCAACCAATGGTTGCCGGTGATCGACCAACTCGACCGCCCGGTGCTGATCCTGCTGCGCGAACGCGGGCACCTCAACCGCATGCTGCCGACCCGGCACCCGGTGATCGTCTGTCGCCGCCACCGCGACGTCGAGGTGGCGCTGGCGTGCGACCCGCTGGTGGTGCTCTACGTCGGGCAGGCCGGCCGCAACATCCACTTCCTGCGGTACGGACGCCCCAACCACGTGTTCCTCAACCATGGCGACTCCGACAAGGTCAGCTCCGCCAGCCCGGTGGTGAAGGTCTACGACCGGTTGTTCGTCGCCGGGGAGATCGCGATCGACCGCTACCACGCCGCCGGGGTCGACCTGGAGCCCGAGCGGTTCGTCACGATCGGCCGACCGCAGCTCGATCAGGTCCTGGACGAGCGTCGTCGGCTCGGAGACGGACCGCCGACCCTGCTGTACGCGCCCACCTGGGAGGGGTACTTCGAGGCGGCCGACTACTCCTCGTTGGAGCGCTCCGGGCTGGCTCTGATCGAGCATGTGCTCACCCGCCACCCCGACATCCGCGTGGTCTTCAAGCCGCACCCGTTGTCCGGCGCGGTACGGCCGGGGGCCAAGGCGGCGCTGCAGGCCGTCGAGGCACGCCTACGCGCCGCTGGCCAGCCGCATGTGCTGGCCGATGACCATCCCGAGCTGGATCTGCTGGCCTGGTTCGACCGCTCCGACGTGCTGCTCTCCGACATCTCCGCGGTGGTCACCGACTACCTCGCCACCGACAAGCCGTACCTGGTGACCAACCCGCGCGGGCTCGACCTCGAGGAGTTCCGCGCCCGCTTCCCCAGCCACGACGCCGCGTACGTGGTCGATGCCGACCTGGACAACCTCGACGAGCAGCTCACCGCCGCGTTCGGTGACGACCCGATGGCCGAGGACCGAGCCCGGATGAAGCGGCGGGTGCTCGGTGACCTACCCGACGGGGCGTTGGCGGCGTTCTCCCAGGCGATCGACGCGGAACTGGTCCAGGCGGAGCGGGACGCCGCGAAGGTGGTCAACACGTTCTCGTACGACCGGTGACGACGCCGACCCTACGCTGCCGGGGCAGGGCACGGAACGGCTGGGGGTGGGATGGGTGACGTGGACGCGGCCGATGCCGCCCCGCTGATCAGCGTCGTCGTCCCGGTCTACAACGTCGAGGCGTACCTGGCGGCCTGCCTGGACTCGGTGCTCGGCCAGGACGTCGACGCCCTCGAGGTCCTG
>SKNP01000524.1 GCA_007120485.1 Nitriliruptoraceae bacterium | reverse complement strand
CCCGGCGGCCTGCGGGACGACCATCTTCTGGATCGCCACGCCCATGTCGATCACCTGGTGGTCGTAGCCGCGCTGCCGGCGGTAGGCGACGGCCCGGTCGGTGAACACCGACGACCAGCACCGCTTGACGTGATCGAGGACCTGCTGGCGTCCCGTGATCCACAGGAAGGTGTCCTGCAGCCCGGCGAAGCTGGCGTCCGGCAGGTCCTCCGCGGTCGCGGACGACCGGACCGCGACGGGGATCTCCTGGCCCCCGGCCTCCTCACAGAGCGCCTCGTACGCGTCGCCGACGGCGGTGGCCACCGGCGCGGGGAGGTCCACCGCCTCGATGAAGCCGCGGACCTCCTGGGTCGCCTTGGCCAGCCGTCGGGTGTCGGCGTGGTCGATGCCGTCGAGGTGGCGGTGCACGGCGGCCCGCAGGTCGGGGTGCGAGCGCAACGTGTCGTAGGCCTCGGTCGTGACGGTGAAGCCGGGCGGGACCGGCAGGCCCGCGCCGATCATCGACCCGAGGCTCGCGGACTTGCCTCCGACACGAGGTCGATGCTGCTCCTCGTAGTCGTCGAAGAACAGCGTGTAGGGACTGCTCGGTCGCTCGGTCATGGTTCTCCCTCCCATGGAACCCGTGGTGACGAGCCCATCCGGGATGGCCGGACAT
Organism: Nitriliruptoraceae bacterium; assembly: GCA_007120485.1. GTDB lineage: Bacteria > Actinomycetota > Nitriliruptoria > Nitriliruptorales > Nitriliruptoraceae > SKTG01. The sequence continues at coordinate 3,096 of SKNP01000524.1, read as the reverse complement.
GCGTGGCACATGGATCCGTCTCCCGCTCGTCAACGCTTCGTACGGCCAGCAGGTCTCCCGACCCTGCCGGTTGGGTGAGCGCCCCCACGCTCACCCGCACCGACCGATGCGGATGCACGGTCGGCGTCGTCTCGCTCATGGTCGTGCTCCCCGCCTGGTGCGGGCATCGGTGGCCGCCAAGCTTCGTCGAGCTGCCAGGTCGGCAACGCCTCGATCTCGGGGACGTGGACCTCCTGGACCCGGTTGCGGTAGGTCACCAGCGCCTCCCGCGAGCCCTGGACCAGCTTCACCCGCACGTGTTCGGTGTTGTAGGGCTCACCCGGGTCGTAGCCGAACGCGGCGATCGCGAACGCCCGGATCGGCCCCGAGTGCGTCGCCACCACCAGCCGTGCTCCGGGGTGCTCCGCCGCGAGCCGCTGCAACCCGACCCAGAACCGGCGGACGCACATCGCCGGCGGTTCGAAGTGCAGCATCGGTACCTGCAGCCAGTAGGTGATCGGATCCGCGCCGCCCTGCTGGGTGCGCCAGAACCGGTCGATCTCCACCAACCACATCGGCCGGTCGCCCAGCGCGGTGCGTTCGAAGGCCTCGAGCTGGGCGTAGTACCGGCGGAACGCGCCCGTGACGTCGCGGATGCCGTCCGGCGTCGCGACGCCGAAGTTCCGGAACTCCGGCCGGGGTTCGGGCGCCGTGACCGCGACGTTCTTCTCGAACATCGTCAGGCCGTCATCGAGCCCGAGGTGGATCTGCTCGGCGGTCTGCCCGGCGCGGTTGGTCGCCGCCGTGACGAGCACGACCTGCTCGCCGTCGCGGATGCGCTTGGCCAGCGTGTGGCCCCAGGTGTGTGCCTGCCACGTCCCCAACGGCGTCAGGCCGGACTCGGTCGAGTAGCCCTGGGTCTCGCCGTGGCGCACCAGGTAGATCTCGTTGGCGATCGCACGTTGCGCCTCCGGCGGAGCCGAGATCTCCTTGTTGCGGTTGTCCTCCGACATCGCTCGCTGCATCCCGGGGCCGCTGCGCTCCCACAGCGGGGAGCGCCCTTCGGCGGGGCGCGGCCGGTCCGAGCGATCGCGGAAGCGGCGCAGGTACAGCGGCGTGCTGGGATCGTCGGCCGGATCGGCGTCGGTGGTCCCGGGCTGGCCGTTGTGCGCCTGGTCCGCCGCCTGCCGTGCCTGACGCTCGTGGTAGCGGGCCAGGTACAGGGGTGCTTCGTCGCGGTCGGTCCGAGGCAGCGGGTGGCGTCGCGGCGCGCGGTCCGCAGGCGCCGCCCCATCGTTGGAGGGCGGCCCGCCGTTGCGGCTGGGGTCGTGGTCGCCGCTCATGAGTGCACCGTCAGGAAGCGTTGGTTGACCGCACCCTCGTAGTAGAAGATCGCTCGGCCCATCTCGGCCTCGGTCCAGGTGATGGGTTCCCGGTCGGGGTCCGCCCAGTAGCCACCGGTGTACACCTCGTTCCGGTTGCCCGCCGGGTCGAAGAAGTAAAGCCCCCAGCCGCGCGTCGCGCCGTGCCGGGTGGGTCCCGCGTCGATCGACACCCCGTGCATCGCGCAGGCGTCGGCGGCACGTCGCAGATCGTTCCACTCGTCGACCCAGAACGCGACGTGGTGGAAGGCGCCTTGCGGGCCGGTGATGAAGGCCAGGTCGTGGGCGGTGTGACTGCGCTCCAGGAACGTGCACAGCTGGTGGCCGTCGTCGGCGACGATCTGCTCGGTCAGCCGGAAGTCCAGGACCTCGGCGAAGAACGCGGTGACCGCGTCGACGTCCTCGGCCATCAGGAACAGGTGGTCGAGCCGAGGTGGGTGGATCCCGACCAGGTCCTGCGGCTCCGGTGGTGGGTTGGTCAGCGGCAGCATGTTGCCGACCGATCGCATGCCGTGGCTGAGCTCCATCCGGTGGCCGGACGGGGCGTCGAACCGCACCGTGTCACCCGAGCCCGGCGCCAGCTCGCCGGGCTGGTGGCGGGTGGTGGCGTAGCCCTCGGCCTCGAGCCGCGCCTGGTAGTGGTCGAGATCCTCCGGGTGGTGGACCTTCCAGCCGACCGTCTCGATGCCGTAGGTGGGGGCGTAGGTCAGGATCAAGGAGTGGTGCTGGTGCTCGTCCCAGCACTTGAGGAACACCCGATCACCGTCGCGGTCGGTCTCGATCAGCCCGACGACCTCGGTGTAGTAGGCGGTCGCCAGTTCCAGATCCGGCACCCGCACCTGCACGTGGGACAGCCGGAGGATCCCGTGGGAGTCCCGGTGCGGCGTCGGCTCGGCGCTCATGTGTGCACCTTCATGAACCGTTCGTTGAGTTCACCCTCGTAGTAGAAGATCGCCTTGCCGGCGTTGTCCTCGGTCCAGGTGATCGTCGGGAAGTCCGGGTCGGGTCGGTAGCCGCCGGTGAAGACCTCGTTGCGGGTCCCCATCGGGTCGAAGAAGTAGATCGTCGACCCGCGCGTGATCCCGTGCCGGGTCGGGCCGACGTCGATCTGGATCGCGTTGTGGGCCAGCACGTCCGCGGCGTCGCGGACCTGGTCCCAGTCGTCCAGCCAGTAGGCGAAGTGATGGAGGCCACCGTTGGGTCCGGATACCACCGCCAGGTCGTGCGGGCTGTGGGATCGCTCCATCCAAGTGCCGATCTGGTGCCCGTCACCGTCGAGCAGTTGCTCGGTGAGCCGGAAGCCGAGCACGTCCATGTAGAACCGGCTGGCCTCCGGGACTTCCTCCGCGGTGACCAGCAGGTGGTCCATCCGCGGTGGAGCGATCCCGGTGAGCCCCTCGGGCATCACGCCCGGGTTCTCCTTGGCGAGCCGCCCGCCGGTCTTCTCCACCTCGTGGACCAGTTCCATCTCGTGGCCGGACGGGGTCTCGAACCGGATCGACTCACCCTGGCCGACCTCCTCACCCTTGGCGTGGCGCCGCACCCGGTAGCCGTACGCCTCGACGCGGGACTCGAGGTCGTGCAGGTCGTCCTCACGTTCGACCTTGAAGGCGAACCGGTCGATGCCCACCCGTGGGTCGTAGCGGACCGCCAGCGAGTGGTGGTCCTCCTCATCCCAGCACTTGAGGAAGACGCGGTCGTCGACGCGGTCGACGGTGTCCATGCCGATGACCTG
>SKNP01000341.1 GCA_007120485.1 Nitriliruptoraceae bacterium | reverse complement strand
TGTCGGTCCCAGGGTTCATCGTCGTCGGCATCTGGCAGTTCACCCAGATCTGGAACGAGTTCCTCTGGGCCGTCACGCTGACCAGCGCCGGCCAACGCCCCGTCATGGTCGCGCTCCAGAACATCTCGGGCGCACAGATCGTCGAATGGAACGTGCAGATGGCGGCCGCGCTGCAAGCCGCGCTCCCGACGCTGATCGTGTACGTCTTCCTCGGTCGCTACTTCGTGCGCGGGTTGCTCGCCGGAGCGTTGAAGGAATGAGCGGCACCGACCTCATCGAGCCCGGGACACCCCACCGACGGTTCAACCCGCTGACCGGCGACTGGGTGGTGGTCTCCGCCGGCCGGACCCGTCGTCCCTGGCAGGGGGCCGAGGAGGCACCACCGACGGCGGCCCTGCCCACCTACGACCCGGACTGCTACCTGTGTCCGGGCAACCAGCGCGCGGGTGGTGCGATCAACCCGGACTACGAGCGCACGTTCGTGTTCACCAACGACTACCCGGCCCTGCGACCGGACGTGGAGGAGCGGACCGAGGTCCGTTCGCCGTTGCTGCAGGCTCACACGATGCCCGGCACCTGCCGCGTCCTGTGCTTCGACCCGAGGCACGACCTCACGCTGGCCTGGATGCCGCTGGCCGACATCCGACGGGTCATCGATCTGTGGGCCGCCGAGGTGGAGGAGCTGGGTCGACGATGGGCGTGGGTGCAGCTGTTCGAGAACCGAGGTGAGGCCATGGGTGCCTCCAACCCCCACCCGCACGGCCAGGTCTGGGCCAGCGCCAGCGTCCCCCTCGAGCCCGACCGCGAGGATCGCGCACAACGCAGGCACCTCACCGATCACGGCGGCGTGTTGCTGGTCGACTACGCCGCCCTCGAGGTCGAGGAGCGGGCCCGGGTGGTCCGTGTGACCGACCACTGGGTGGTGGTCGTTCCCTACTGGGCCCTCTGGCCGTTCGAGACCATCGTGATCCCGCGACGGCACGTCGACCACCTGCCGGCCCTGCGTGATGACGAACGCCACGACCTCGCCGGCGTGCTCGGTGACCTCCTCGCCCGCTACGACCAGCTGTTCGACCATCCCTTCCCGTACTCGATGGGCTGGCATGGGGCACCGACGACGGCCGGCGCCCACGAACACTGGCAGCTGCACGCGCACTTCTACCCGCCGCTGCTGCGCTCGGCGACGGTCCGCAAGTTCATGGTCGGCTACGAGATGCTCGCCAACCCCCAACGCGACCTGACCCCGGAAGAAGCCGCCGAGCGGCTCCGCTCCCTGCCGGGACGGTCGGGTGAGCCACGTCGGTAGGTCAGCGGTCCCGACGTCCGAACACGGTGACGAGCCCGACGAGCGCGACGGCGGGCAGGGCGAGCCACAGCTCAGCCTGGATCGCGACCAGCGCGAGGGTCGCCCCGACAGCGGTAGCCGTCATCATGGCGACGAGTTCGACGGGGCGGGACACGGTGGGTCTCCGGGTGGGATGGTGGCTGTAGGAGGCCGCCCTTGGACGGCGCCACGACGATTGTGCCGACGACCCGGCCCGCCCCACCCGTCCGGACGGCCCCTGCCGAGGCCACATCCGGGCCATCGCCACTGACGTGCGGAGGTCGTGCCGTACACTCCGTTCGTCCCGGAGGGGCACCATGGGCCCTTCGGCCCCCGACCCGCCAGGAGGCCAGCCGTGGCTCGCATCGGAGCGTCGTCGGGCGAGAACCCCGACCGCGATCACGACCCGCGTGCGGACACCGGTCAGGACGACGCCGCCAGGCCCTCGGACGCCTTCGAGGAGCCCCTCCCGGAACGACCGCTGCGGGATCCGGACGAGATCGACGATCCCGACGAGTTGCGCGGCGAGCTCAAGGTCATGCGCGAGGAACTGGATCTGCTGCGGCGGCGGCTCGAGAGCGCCCCGACGCGGATCCGGGTCCTCGAGGAGCGGTTGCTCGAGACCAAGGGTCAGCTCCAGGCGGCCCTGAGCCGCAACGCGAAGCTCACGGAGACCTTGCGCTCCGCGCGCGAACAGCTCGATGGGCTCAAGGAGGAGGTGGAGCGCCTCTCCGCGCCGCCGCAGACCTACGGGATCCTGCTGGCGGTCAGCGACGACGGCGAGACCGCCACCGTCAACGTCGGTGGCCGCAAGCTCGAGGTCGGCGCGAGCCCGGAGGTCCAACTCGAGGATCTCGAGCCGGGGCAGCAGGTCCGGGTCAACGACGCGATGAACGTGGTGGCCGTCGCCGGGTTCGACGACCGGGGCGAGATCATGGCGATCTCGGAGCTGCTGGACGACGGACGGGTCCTGGTCCTCGGCCACACCGACGACGAACGGGTCGTCGCCCTCGCCACGCCGCTGCAGGAGCTGCCGCTGAAGGCGGGCGACTCCCTGCTGGTCGACACGCGGTCCAACACCGCCTTCGAGCGGGTCCCGAAGGCCGAGGTGGAGCAGCTGGTCCTCGAGGAGGTCCCTGACGTCACCTACGAGCAGATCGGCGGGCTCGGCGACCAGGTCGAGGCGATCCGTGACGCGGTCGAGCTGCCGTACCTGCACGCCGACCTGTTCGTCGAGCACGAGCTACGGGCTCCCAAGGGCATCCTGCTCTACGGGCCACCGGGCTGCGGCAAGACGATGATCGCCAAGGCGGTCGCGAACTCCCTGGCGCAGCGTGTCGCGGAGAAGACCGGTCGGGAAGGGGTCCGCAGCTACTTCCTCAACGTCAAGGGTCCGGAACTGCTGAACAAGTACGTCGGGGAGACCGAGCGGCAGATCCGCCTGATCTTCCAACGGGCCCGGGAGAAGTCCGCCGAGGGCTTCCCGGTCATCGTGTTCTTCGACGAGATGGAGTCGCTGTTCCGGACCCGCGGATCGGGGGTGTCCTCCGACGTGGAGACCACGATCGTTCCGCAGCTTCTGGCGGAGATCGACGGCGTCGAGTCGCTCAAGGACGTCGTGGTCATCGGCGCCTCGAACCGCGAGGACATGATCGACCCCGCGATCCTGCGACCGGGACGACTCGACGTCAAGATCAAGGTCGATCGGCCCGACTCGGACGCTGCTCGGGAGATCTTCCGGATCTACCTCCACGAGCGCCTGCCGCTGTTCGACCGCGAGGTCTCGGCTGCCGGATCGAAGGCGGAGGCCGTCGGCCGCATGATCGACCGGACCGTCGACAAGATGTACAGCGCGGACAAGGACAACGAGTTCCTCGAGGTCACCTACGCCAACGGCGAGAAGGAGACCCTGTACTTCAAGGACTTCAACTCCGGGGCCATGATCGAGAACGTGGTCGCCCGGGCGAAGAAGCTGGCGATCAAGCGGCTCATCGATGACGGCGATCGAGGCTTGCGCACCGACGATCTGATCACGGCCATCCGCGACGAGTTCCGCGAGAACGAGGATCTGCCGAACACCACCAACCCGGACGACTGGGCTCGGATCAGCGGCAAGAAGGGCGAGCGGATCGTCTACGTCCGCACGCTGATCAGCGGCGACGACGAACCGGGCCGATCGATCGAGAACATCAACCCGGGGCAGTACCTCTAGTCGGCCGGCGGGGGGAGCCCGCCGGCCGACCCGACGACGCGCGACCACGATCCGGCCGTGCGACCTCGATCCAGCGGCTCGACCCCGACCGAGTAGCTCGATCCCGACCCCGCCGCTCGACCCCGATCCAGCCGCTCGACCCCGATCCAGCCGCTCGACCCCGACCCAGCGGAGCATGCGTGGCGACACCCAAGTACGTCGGCGTCGAGACCGAGTACGGCATCGCGGTCGACGGGCC
>SKNP01000209.1 GCA_007120485.1 Nitriliruptoraceae bacterium | reverse complement strand
TGTGAGCGACACCCCGTCCGAGATGCGCCGGCACTCCTCGCTGATCGCCGCCGGCATCGGCTTGTCCCGCCTGTCCGGGCTGGTCCGGGACGCCGCGCTCGCGTTCTTCCTCGGCGCCAACATCGGAGCGGACGCGTTCCGTGCCGCGTTGCGCATCCCCAACTTCCTCCAGAACCTGCTCGGCGAAGGTGTCCTGTCAGCGTCGTTCATCCCGACCTACGCCCGTCTGCTCGAGGAGGACCGTGAGGAAGACGCCGGCCGGGTCGCCGGGGCGGTCCTCGGCCTCTTGGCGATGCTCGCGGGTGCGCTGGTGCTGCTCGGGGTGGTCTTCGCCCGGCCGCTGACGATCCTGCTCACGCCCGGCTTCGCCGGGGACCGCCTGGAACTGACCGTCACGCTCGTGCGCATCATGTTCCCGGGCATCGGCGTGCTGGTGATCTCCGCCTGGTGTCTGGGCGTGCTGAACGCCCACCGGCGGTTCTTCCTCTCCTACGTCGCGCCGGTCCTGTGGAACGTCGGCATCCTCGCGGTGCTGTTCGGGCTCGGGGCGACCGCCGTGCTCGAACCCGCCGTGGCTGCCGGGGCTGGCGTCGTCCTCGGTGGGCTGCTGCAGGTCGCGGTCCAGGTGCCGGCTATCCGGCGGGTGATGCGCGGGACGCTGCGCCCGTCGCTCGACACCCACCTGCCCGGCGTCCGTCAGGTGCTGCGTGCCTTCGGACCGATCGTGCTCGGCCGCGGGGTCGTCCAGGTGGCCGCCTTGCTCGATCTGGTGGTCGCCTCGCTGCTGGCTGTCGGTGCGGTCGCGGTGCTCGGCTACGCCCAGACGCTGTACCTGCTCCCCATCGCGCTGTTCGGTATGAGCGTGGCGGCGGCTGAACTGCCCAGCCTGTCGACGCGCGAACCGGATGCCCGGGAGGCGCTGACGTCGCGCTTGGACGCCGGCCTGGCCCGCAGCTCGTTCTTCGTGCTCGGGACGACGGTCGGTTTCCTGCTGCTCGGCGGCCACATCGTCCGGGCCATCTACGGCCGTGGAGAGTTCGACGCACCGACGGTGATGCAGGTCGGGATCGTGCTCGGGGTCTACAGCGTCGGCCTGCTCGCGGCGACCGGCAGCCGGCTGCTGCAGTCGGTGCTCTACGCCTCCGACGACGCGAAGACCCCGGCGACCATCGCGGTCGTACGCGTCGCCGTGGCGTTGGCCATCGGCGTGCCGTTGATGTTCAACCTGGACCAGTTCGTCGTCGACCTGGCTGAACCGTTGGGCTTCCGGATGGCGGACGACGGCATGGTGCCGACGCTGCGTCCCGTCGACGAGGCCCTTCGCGACGCCGCGGCCAACCAGCTACGGCTCGGTGCGGTCGGCTTGGCTGCCGGGTCAGCCGTCGGTGCATGGGTCGAGTACGCGCTGCTGCGCCGGTCGGTCCGTCGGCGGTTCGCCGACGTGCGCCTCGCCGGTGGGACCCTTCCGCGGCTGCTCGTCGCCGGGGTGTCGGCGGGCCTGGTCATCCTGGCGCTGATCCGCGTCCTGCCCGACCTCCCGGCCGTGGTCGACGTGCTCGTCATCGGGGGGCTCGGCGGTGCCGTCTACGTCGGTGCCTGCTTGGGGCTGCGGGTCCCGGAGGCACGGTCCCTGGTCGACAGCGCGCTGCGACGGCGTTGACCTTCGGCGGTGCAACGCAAGCCGTCGTCCGAGCCGGTCGCTCGTGGAACGAGACCTCGAACGGGTCGAGGGCAGGCCTTCGCCCGAGCGGTCAGTCCCTCGATGGAACCGTGAACCGGTCGAACGTGCGCGTGACCGCGTGCACGGCATCCACCGGCTCGGGCCCCACGCTGACCACCCGCAGGACCAGGTGATCGAGGCCGGCGTCCCGGAACCGCTGCAGCATCGGAGCTGGATCGTCGGCAGGCGTCCCCGACCAGCCCAGGGCGTCCAACGCCTCGTCACCGAGCGCGTCCGCCAGCTCCGTCGGGCTCGCCCCCTGCTCTCGAGCCTGGTTGGCTCGGTCGAGCGCGTCCGCGAAGCCCTGCCGGGCGAAGTGACTCGCGTAGGCAGGGAGGCGTCCGTACTGCACGATCTGGGTAGCGAGCGCGCCCCGTGCCTCGAGCGGATCGTCCGCAACCGCGACGCGGACGTAGGCCGCCACCTCGACGTCCTCCGCTGACCGACCGGCGTCGAGGGCGCCGTGGCGGACGATGCCGCCGGCTCGTTCCACCTCGGCGGGCCCCGCCCAGTTCAGTAACGTCCCGTCCGCTGCGGCGCCCGCCAACGCCAGCATCTTGGGCCCCATCGCGGCCAGGTACCGCCGGGTCGCGGGTGGTGGTGGCGAGATCGCCAGCTGGAACTTGCGGCTCGAGAGCACCTCGCCGTCGACCGAGGACCGCTCCCCCGCCTCGAGTTGCTCCAGGATCTCCAGGAGCTCCCGGGCTGCGGTCAGCGGTCGCCGCACCTCGGCTCCATGCCAGGGGCCCATCGTCGCGCCGTGGCTGACGCCGAGCCCGAGCAGCAACCGCCCACCCGATGCCTCCTGGAGCGTCGCCGAGGCCATGGCGAGCTGCGCCGGCGACCGCGTCCAGATGGGGACGACGCCGATGCCCACCTGCAGCGAGGTGGTGACCGCCGCCCACGCCTGGCACAACAGCAGCGCGTCGCGACCACTGGCCTCGTTGGTCCACAGCGACGCGAAGCCCGCAGCTTCCACGTCCGTGGCGATCCGCTGCTGGACCGCGACGGGAACGTCCTCGCTGACCCCGATCCCGAGCTTCACCGCTCCTCCTCCGTCCCGGATGCCGACGGACCTTCATCGAACCAGCCCTCGGCCGCGTGGCGCACCGACGGCGGATCGATGATCGCCAGCAGCTGCTCCTGCCACCACCCGAAGTGGTCCATCACGGCCAGCGGGTAGGCGTACGGGTGGTCACGATCCACCTGCTCGCGGTCGATCGCCATCACATCGATCCTGGCCCCGATGCCCAACCGCAGGTCGTTGAGGACGCCGAGCACCACCAGCGGTTCGTCGTCGACGAGGTCGACGCGGATCCCGCCGCGCCAGGACTCCCCGCGGTCGAGGATCGTCACCAGTTCGTCGAGTTGCTCGAGCCGACGACGCAGCAGCTCCTCGGTCAGCAGGTCGCGCACCTCCTCGGCGATCTCCTCGTCACCGAGCACCGGTGGCGGGAACAACCGTTGCACGACGGCGTCGTGCTGCTCCATCGCCCCGAGGGTGACGCGTAGCTCCTGTTGGACGCTGCGGACCAGCTCCACCTCAGCGTCACGGAACGTGGCCCGGATCGCGTCGCCGTGACGCCGGAAGGTCCGCGTCATGAGGACCGCTGCATCGTCGCATGCAGGCCGTAGCCGTGGAGCTGCTGGACGTACAGCTCCGCCTGCTCCCGGGGTTCGCTCGCTACCAGCGCCTTGCCCTGGGTGTGCACCTCGAGCATGAGCTTCCGGGCGACGTCCTCCGAGTAGGAGAACACGCGCCGGAACACGAACACCACGTAGGACATCAGGTTGACCGGATCGTCCCACACGATCACGTCCCAGGGGTGGTCCGTGCTGGGCTCCGTCACCGTGTCCGGGCGTTGCTCACGGACCGGTGTGGGGCTGGCACCAGCGACCTGCGTCACGGGTGATCACCTCCGCCTCTCACCGCACGCGCAACCGTACCCGCCGACCGTGCGATGCCGAGCGGGGCGACCGACCGATCCCCGCCGGCACCTCGCACCGCTCAGCGGCGGCCAACCGATCCGCACCGGCACCTCGCACCGCTCAGCGACGA
>SKNP01000333.1 GCA_007120485.1 Nitriliruptoraceae bacterium | reverse complement strand
GGGCCGACCGTGAGCGCCCCGTGGTCCGCCGAACGCCTCGCTCGCGGTGTGTGGATCGCACCACCGGCGGCGACGGTGCTGCTCGCGGCCGTGATCGCGCTCAACCGGGATCGCGCGCTGGCCATCATCGACGACCCGGCACCGGTCGCGCTGGTCGGTGGCGCCTTCATCGTCGCGATGTTCCTCAGTCTCGTGCTGGTCGGTGCGCTCATCGCCGCACGGCGACCCCACAACCCGATCGGCTGGCTCCTGCTCCAAGCCGGCCTGCTGTTCACCCTCGCGGCGCTCGCGCAGGGCTACGCCTTCAACGTCCTCGAGCTCGGCCGACCGTGGCCGGCCGCGACGGTGGCGAACTGGATCGGCCAGTGGCTGGCCGTGCCCGCCTACGTGGGCGCGGGGTTCCTGTTCCTGGTGTTCCCCGATGGCCGGCTGCCCTCGTCGCGCTGGCGCGGGTTCGCCCGGGTGTACGCGCTGCTCGGCGCCACCTACGTGGTCGCCTTCATGGTGGAGGAGTGGCCACGGCGCGACCGGGTGGTCAGCGAGCTCGATCACGCCGTGCCGTACATCGGCGACACGGTCACCGCAGCCCTGTGGCCGGCGTTCATGGCGCTGCTCGCCGTGCCGGTGGCGTCGGTGTTCCTCCGCTACCGGCGAGGCGCCCCCGACGAGCGGGCCCAGATCCGTTGGCTTGCCCCGGTCGGTGGCGGCATCGCCCTGGGGCCTCTGCTCGTCCCCCTCGAGCAGGTTCCCTTCGCCGTGACCTTCGTGCTCTCGGGGGTCGGCGGGGTCGGCCTGCCGGTAGCCATCGGCGTCGCGATCCTGCGCTACCGGCTGTACGCGATCGACCGGATCATCTCCCGCACCGTCACGTACGGGCTGGTGGTCGTGGTGCTCGCCGCCGTCTACACCGCCGGCGTGATCGGACTCGGCACGGCCGTGTCCGCGCTCACCGGCGTCGAGGGGAGCGACCTCGTCGTCGCCGGCTCCACCCTGGCCGTCGTCGCGCTGTTCGGGCCCGTGCGTGCCCGGGTGCAGCGCCGCGTGGATCGCCGTTTCAACCGCAGCGGGTACGCGGCATGGCAGGTCGTTGAGGCCTTCGAGTGCGGCCTCCGCGACGAGGTCGACCTGCCGACGATCCGGCGGGACCTCGCACGGACCACCGTCACTGCCCTCGAGCCGACGCACGTCTCGCTCTGGCTCGTCGCGGACCAGGACGTCTCCACCTCGACGTCCCCTCTCCCCGTGAGGCGACCATGATCACGCTGCTGGCCACCCTGTCCGGACTCGTCCGCCGCTTCCCGGTGGCCACCATGGTCACCGCGCTCGTCCTGACCGGTGTCCTGGCGGCCCTGGCCACCCGGGTGGAGGTCGCGGTGGGCATGGAGGAGTTCGCCCCCGACAACATCCACATCGACGCGGCCGACGTCCTCGGTGAACGTTTCGGTGCCTCCGGCGAGGAGGTGCTGCAGGTGCTCGTGGAAGCCGACGGCGGCGGCGAGTTGATCAGTGCCGACGGGCTGCGGGCCGTCGAGGAGGTGACGGCCGCCCTGCTGGCCAGCGACGCCGCGGAGCATCTCACCGGGAACGCGGAACAGCCACCGGTCATGGGCCCCTTCGATCCGACGCTGCAACGATTGGCAGGGCAGGGGCTCGACCTCGCCACGCTCGACGACGCCACCGTGCGAGCGACGTTCGCGGAGGGGCTGGAGCAGCTCTCCGGACCGGAGGCCGACACCGTCGCGGCGCTGCTGCCCGACGACGCCGACCTCGCGCGGCCGTCCTCCGACGCGGCGCTGCTGCTGGTGTTCATCTCGGCGGAGCGGCTGCCCACCGACGGCGTCGATCGTCTCGACGCCATGATCGAGCTCCAGTCGGAGCTCGTCGAGGCCGTTGGGCAGTCGTCGTTGCCGGACGGCTACGAGGTGTCGGCGTTCAGCTTCCCGCTGCTGTTCTCCGACACCGAGGCCTTCGAGGCGGAGCTCGCCCGCCTGTTCACCACCGCCTTCCTGGTGATCGTGCTCATCCTGGCCACCGTCTACTGGGTACGGCCCCATGCGCTGCTGCGACCGCTCGGCGCGGGACGGCGCACCACCGCCGACGTGCTGCTGACCATGGCCACGATCGTGATGGCGATCACCTGGATGAACGGGTTCGCGGTCCTGCTGGGGCCCGGCTTCCTGGAGCTGATCGGCCCGCTCACCGAGCCGACGCAGATCGTCCCGGTGCTGCTCATCGGGTTAGGCGTCGACTACGCCATCCACCTGACCTCCCGCTACCGCGAGGAGGTAGGCCTCGGGGTGTCGGTCGAGCAGGCCCTCGCCCGGGCCATGCGCACCGTGGGGCTCGCGCTGGGTCTGGCGACGGTCACCACCGCGCTGGGGTTCCTCACCAACGTGCTCAACCCGGTACCGACGATGCGGGACTTCGGGATCCTGGCGGCGGTGGGCATCACGGCCGCGTTCGTGCTGATGCTCACCTTCGTGCCGGCCCTGCGACTGCTCCTGGACCGCCGTGCCGAGCGCGCCGGACGCCTGCCTGCGCCAGCGCTGGAGCGCACCTCCCGGCGGCTGCTGCCGGCCGCGATGGCCCGCACCGCGATCCTGGCCGAGCGCGGACCGATCGCGACGCTGGCGGTGACCTTCGCCATCGGTGGTGCGCTGGGCGTCTGGGGGCTCGCGCAGCTCGAGACCCGGTTCTCGGCGACCGAGTTCGTCGTCCCGGACAACCCGATCCTCACGGCGATGGACGCGGTCGAGGAGCGCTTCGGGGGCGGGTTCGGTGAGACCACCGAGGTGCTGGTCGACGGCGACGTGAGCCGCCCGGAGGTCCACGAGGCCCTCGCCGACGCGCTCGAACGGACCGGGGAGGTCGAGTGGGTCACCACGGTGGACGGGCAGCCGCTCGCGGAGTCGCCGCTCTCCGCGTTGGCCGGTCTGGTGGGGCCGGGGCCGGACGGCGCGCCGACATCGGAGGCTGTCGCCGGGCTCGCCGCCTCCGAAGGCATCGGTGACGACCTGCGTTTCCCGCCCGGGTCCGACGTGCCCGCGGTGTACCGCGCCGCCATCGAGGAGGCGCCCGGCCCGCTCGCACGCGTCGTCGACGTGGACGACGGACAGGTCGTCCGTGCCCGCGTGGGCATCCAGACCAACGCGGGCGAGCAGGACGCCGGCGAGCTGCTGGCCGCCCTCGACGCCGCGTTCACCCCGCTCGCCGCGGTGGGTGTCGAGGTGGTCGTCACCTCGAACCCGATCATCAACCACACGATCGTGCTCGCGCTGCAGGACGCGCAGGTCAGCTCGCTGGCGACGACGTTGGTGGCGGTGCTGGTCCTGCTGAGCCTCATCTACTGGTGGCGTGACCGTCGACCTGCGCTCGGGGTGATCACCACCGCACCCGTGGTGCTCGCGCTGCTGTGGACCTTCGCGATGATGGCCGCGACCGGGATCCCCTTCGGGCCCTTGACCTCCACGATCGCGGCGCTGGCGATCGGTATCGGCATCCCGTACGCGATCCACGTCACCAACCGGTTCGAGGAGGACCGACGTCGGCTGCCCACCGACGAAGCGGTCCGCTCCACGGTCCGCCACACCGGCGGGGCACTGGCTGGCTCGGCGTTGACCACCTGCGCTGGCTTCGGGGTGCTCATCACCTCGGCCCTGCCACCGTTCCGACAGTTCGGCGCGGTCACCGCCTACGCCATCTTCTTCGCGCTGCTCGCGGCCACGCTCGTGCTGCCCAGCGCGCTGACCCTGTGGGACCGCTGGCACCGCTCCCGCACG
>SKNP01000493.1 GCA_007120485.1 Nitriliruptoraceae bacterium | reverse complement strand
GGTTCGCGACCCCGGGGATGGTGCTCGACCACGTCGCGGCCGCGATCGCGACCGACATCGACCAGGCGCGCCGCGACGGTGACGCCGCCCGGGTCGCCGACCTGACCGTCGGGCTGGAGGGGTCGCTGCTGCTCGCGCTCGTCCGACGGCATCCGACGCTGGTCGGCCGCACCGACGGGGTGTCCGGCCGGCTCCGCGACGCCGCCAACCGGGTGCAACTGCGGCGCGAGCTCGACCGAATGGACGGCGAACTCGAGGAGCTCAACCGGGCGATCGCCGACCGACCGGTCACGCCCGCAGCCGACCTGGAACGGCGCCGGCTGGTCGAGCGACGCGACGGACTGGAGGAGGTCATGGACCGGCTCGGGCAGGTGGGTGACGACCACCAGCTGCTGCACCTGGATGTCGGCGCCGGCCGGATCGTCGTCGCGGACGGTGACGTCGACACCGCGGGCCACGTCAGCACGCTGGTCCCGGGGACCGGCACGGACCTGACGAACATCGAGCGGCAGTGGAACAACGCCGCGAACCTGCGGGAGGCGGCGGAGGGGCTCGGTCGCGGCGACGTGGCGGTCGTCGCCTGGCTGGGGTACGACGCCCCGCCCGGGCTCGGCGCCGCCACCTCGCCGGGTCGCGCGATCGACGCTGCCCCGGACCTGGCGTCGTTCACCGACGGGGTCGCCGCGGTCAACCCGGACGCGACCCAGACGGTCCTCGGCCACAGCTACGGCTCGACCGTGCTCGGTGCGACGGCCCGCAAGCACGATCTCGACGTCGACGCGATCGTCGGGTACGGCTCCCCCGGGATGCGCGTGGACCACGCGGACGAGTTCCGGTTGCCCGACGACACGGTGGTGTACGCGACCTCGGACACCTCGGGCGGCAAGCTCAACGTCTTCTCGGGCGACCAGATCCACACGGTCAGCGACGGGGTGCTGACCTCCCGCCTCGGTCCCGACCCGCTGCATGACGGCTTCGGCGCGGAGACGTTCGACACCTCCGATGCCGGGGGGCACGGCAGCGCGTCCTACCTTCGGCCGGACAGCGGCTCGATCCACGGGTTCGCGCAGGTCGTGGTCGGGGGCACGCGCGGGGGAGAGCGGTGACGATGAGCGAGGCACAGCTCGGTGCGTGGCGATGGTGGGGCGTGGGCCTGGCGCTGGTTCTCGCGGCGCTGACAGGAGGGTGTTCGGTGAGCTACGACGCGGTCGAGGCCGGTGAGCGGCTGGTGGCCCGGATCGATGCGACGGCCGCCAACCTCGAGCACGACGGCGAGGTGGAGCGGCGGCTCGCCCCGTTGATCTCCTGCCGCGAAGGCGGTGACGACTACGAGGCCGACATGTCGTTGCTGCTGGCGTTGCCGGTGGGCAGCGATGCGGACGCGGTGCTGGACGCGGTCGTGGCCTACTGGCGTGCACAGGACCTCGAGGTCACCCTGGATCGGCCGGAGGCGTTCACCACCGATGCGGACGGGTTCGGCTACCGGGCTGCGACCACCGCGGACGGGCAGCTCCGGGTGGCCGGCAACACCCGCTGCTGGCCGTTGCCGACGGGGATGCGCATCCCCGAGGCGCGCGAGCAGACGGACGAGGACCTGCGGTTCGACGATCCCGGCGACGAGGTCTGGGAAGCCGGCTGAGCCGGCGCCGGCCGCACCCGGGGTACTCGCCGGCGGCGGCGCCCCGTACGCTGCCCGGCTGCGGGTGCGTCGCAACAGCGAGTGAGGGCCAGTGAGTACCGACGAGGAACCGAAGGACACGTCCCAGCCGACCGTGTCCGATGACCCCATGGAGATGGCCCCGCACTACTACGGCGGCCAGGCGGTCATCGAAGGCGTGATGATGCGCGGCGCCGACCGGTGGGCGGTCGCGGTCCGTCGGCCGGCCGGGGACATCTGGTTGGAGTGCCACCCGACGTCGGTGACGCCGACGGAGAAGCCGTGGCTGAAGTGGCCGATGATCCGCGGGTGCTACGCGCTGTTCGACTCGCTGGCGATCGGCATGAAGGCGCTGGGCATCTCCGCGTCGCAGGCGATCGAGGAGGACGAGGAGGAGCTCGGCAGCGCCGGCATGGCCGGGGCGGCCGCGATCGCGGCGCTGCTGTTCATCGGCGTGTTCATCTTCCTGCCGTCGGCCGGCACCAAGGGCATCGACGCGCTCATCGGCAACGTGATGGGCGACGGCGTGTGGTTCCACATCGTCGAGTCGGTGATCCGCATCGTCATCTTCCTGGCCTACCTGTGGTCGCTGTCGCTGGCAGCCGACATCCGCCGGGTGTTCCAGTACCACGGCGCGGAGCACAAGACGATCGCCGCGTGGGAACACGGCGAGGTCCTCGAACCCTCCAACGTGGACAAGTACTCCACCCTCCACGTGCGGTGCGGGACCAACTTCCTGATCCTGGTGATGTTGATCGCGATCGTGGTCTACACCGTCGGCGGGCTGCTGGTGCCCCCACCGGAGGACATCCCGTGGTGGGGCGCGGTCATCTACCACGTGCTGCTGCGCGTCGTGCTGCTGCCGGTGGTCGCCGGCCTGGCGTACGAGCAACTGCGGCTCGGTGCCGCCCGCGGCGACAACCCGCTGGTGCGCGCGGTGACCAAGCCCGGGCTGTGGCTGCAGATGATCACCACCAAGCAGCCCGACCCGGACCAGATCGAGGTCGCGATCCGTGCGTTCGAAGCGGTCGTCCCCGCCGAGCAGCGCCAGGGGCGGGTCCCGACCACGCTCGACACCCCGGTGACGCTCGCCCACGACAGCCTGGATGTGGTCCTGGAGTCCGCCGAGGTGACGGTCGCGCCACCGCCGGAGGACGATGACGGCGCGGCCGCGGAGGCCGGGACCGGCGCGGCCGCGGAGGTTGACGGTGACGCCGCCGTGGAGGCCGATGGTGAGCGAGCCGTCGCCGCCGAGCGAGCCGTCGACGCCGACGACGATCCCAGGTGAGCTGACGTGGAGGAGAAGCTCACCGAACTCGAGGACCGCTACCTCGACCTCGAAGCGCAGCTCGCGGACCCGGAGATCGCCGGCGACGGCACCCGGTACACGGCCGTGGCCAAGCAGCACGCCGAGCTCGCCCCGACCGTGCAGGCGTTCCGCTCCTGGCGGGCGGTCCGTGACGACCTCGAGGCCGCCCGCGAGATGGCCGCGGAGGCCGAGGGCGATGAACGCGACAGCATGGACGCCGAGGTGGCGGCGCTGCAGGCGCAGCTCGAGGAGCTCGCCGGTCAGCTCGAACTGGCCCTGGTGCCCGGCGATCCGGACGACGACCGCGACGTGATCCTGGAGGTCCGCGCGGCCGCCGGCGGTGACGAGGCCGGCCTGTTCGCCGCCGAGCTCCAGCAGCTCTACCTGCGCTACGCCGACCGGCAGGGCTGGCAGGCACAGGTGCTGTCGTCGTCCACCAACGACGTCGGCGGCATCAAGGACGCGACGATGGAGATCGTCGGCAAGGGCGCGTACGCCCATCTGAAGCACGAGTCCGGCGTCCACCGGGTCCAGCGGGTCCCCGCGACGGAGTCGCAGGGCCGCATCCACACCTCCACCGCGTCGGTGGCGGTGCTGCCGGCCGCGGAGGAGGTCGACGTCGACGTCGACCAGAACGACCTGCGCATCGACGTCTTCCGCTCGTCGGGGCCAGGCGGCCAGAGCGTCAACACCACCGACTCGGCCGTGCGCATCACCCATCTGCCGACCGGTGTGGTGGTCGCCTGCCAGGACGAGAAGTCCCAGCACCAGAACCGCGACAAGGCGCTGAGGATCCTGCGCAGCCGCCTGCTGGAAGC
>SKNP01000514.1 GCA_007120485.1 Nitriliruptoraceae bacterium | reverse complement strand
TGGACTTCCCCGAGGCGGTGCACAGCCTCGCTGTGCTCGAGCCGCTGCTGCCGGCGGTCACCGAACGGTTCAACCAGACATCCTCGGAGTGGCAGGACGTCCTCGAAGCCGCGATGCCGCTCCTGGAGGAGGGTCGGAAGGCCGACGCCCTCGCCACGTTGTTCCGCTACCTCGGCGGCCCCACCTACCGCGAGGATGCCGACCGGCACCTGCCGCCGGGTTGGTTCGAACGCATCCTCGCCGACTGGGACACTGGGTTCCAGCACGACTTCGTCGCGATGAACTCCTGGGCGTTCGGCGCCGAGGACGCCGCCCGGATCACCGCCCCGGTGCTCAACCTGAAGGCCGCCAACAGCACCAGCCTGCACCACGCCTACCACGACGCGATCAAGTCCTGGATCCCCCACGCAGAGAACGCTGTGTTGCCGGACACCGGACACCTCATGCCCGAGACCAACCCGAAGGGGACCGCCGAGGTGCTGGCGGACTTCTTCGCCCGCCACCCGATGGGCTCGTGATGCAGGTCGGAGGCGAGGTCACCCCAGCCGTCGCGCGACCGACCCTACGATCCGTGCGTGGTCGCCCGACGGTCACCGCGGTGCCCGACGAGCTGCTCGACCAGGTCGGCGTCGGTCCGATGGGTGCGAGGGTATGCCCCGCGTGCGACCCGACTCGATCGCCGGACCCTGTCGACCACCCGATGAGCCCGCGCCGTGGTCCCGTGGCCTGGACGAGGGTCCTTCCCAAGGCGGTTACACGGGACGGTCCGGCCTCGTGCACCATCCCGGGTGCGGACGTGGGATCATGGGCGCTGACGAGGAGGGCACGTGGCGGCGGGCATCAGCGATCTGCGACCGTTCGCGCTGCCGATGCGGCAGCGCTTCCGGGGCACGACCGAGCGCCGTGGCGTCCTGCTCCGAGGGCCGGCCGGATGGGGTGAGTTCTCCCCGTTCCCGGAGTACGGCCCGGCGTACGCGTCGAGGTGGCTCGCCGCCGCGCAGGAGGCGGCGACCGAACCGTTCCCGGACGCGGTGCGCACGCGCGTGCCGGTCAACACCACGATCCCGGCCGTCGACCCGGAGACCGCGTACCGCCTGACCGCGGCGTCCGGTTGCACGACCGCGAAGGTCAAGGTCGCCGAAGCCGGCCAGGACCTCGCCGCCGACGTCGAGCGGGTCGCCGCCGTCCACGATGCGCTCGGCTCGGACGGCCACGTCCGGGTCGACGCCAACGCCGCATGGGACGTGGAGACCGCGGTGTTGGCAATCGCTCGGCTCGATCGGGCCGCGGGCGGGTTGGAGTACGTCGAGCAGCCCTGCACCACCCTGGAAGAGCTCGGCGAGGTCCGTCGCCGCGTCGATGTGCCGCTCGCGGCCGACGAATCGGTGCGCACCGCCGACGACCCGTTGCGGGTCGCCGGGCTGGACGCCGCCGACGTCGTCGTCGTGAAG
This sequence comes from Nitriliruptoraceae bacterium, assembly GCA_007120485.1. Classification (GTDB taxonomy): domain Bacteria; phylum Actinomycetota; class Nitriliruptoria; order Nitriliruptorales; family Nitriliruptoraceae; genus SKTG01. Next base: position 2,338 of record SKNP01000514.1, on the reverse strand, counting down.
GTCCAACCGTTGGGCGGGGTTCGTCGGGCCTTGGAGGTGGTGGACGCGGCCGGGCTGCCCGCGGTGGTCTCCTCGGCGTTGGAGAGTTCGGTTGGCCTGGCCGCCGGCGTCGCGTTGGCGGCAGCGTTGCCGCACCTGCCGTACGCCTGCGGGCTGGGGACGGCCACCCTGCTCGCCAGCGACGTGACGCCCGAACCACTGACGCCGGTCGACGGCCACCTCGACGTCCGCCGCGTCGCCCCGGACGGCGCGCTGCTGGATGCCCACACCCCTGACCCGGACGTGACCAGCGAGCTGTTGGAACGGCTCGGGTTGGCTGCCGCGCACCTGGAGGCGAACTGACGTGCAGGCCCAGAACCCCTCCCACGCGTGCGCTCTCGTGCTGGTTGATGAGTTGGCTCGGGGCGGGGTCACCGACGCGGTGCTCGCGCCCGGCTCGCGATCCGCCGCGCTCGCGATGGCCTTCCATGACGACCCTCGGATCCGGCTGCACGTGCAGATCGACGAGCGGTCCGCCGGCTTCCTCGCGGTCGGGCTCGCCAAGGGCACCGGCCGCCCCGTCCCGGTCGTGGTCACCAGCGGCAGCGCGGTCGCCAACCTCCATCCGGCCGTGGTCGAGGCCGACGAGGGCGATGTCCCGGTGCTGCTGCTCACCGCCGACCGGCCACCGGAGTTGCGGCACACCGGCGCGAACCAGACGATCGACCAGGCCGGGATCTTCGCCGGGGCGCCGAGGTGGCAGGTGGTGCTCGGGGTCCCGGAGGATCGGGCGGACAGCAACGCCGTCTGGCGCAGCACCGCGGCGCGGGCGCTCGCCGAGGCCCGCGGGCTCGACGGACCGGCCGGGCCGGTGCACCTGGATCTGCCGTTCCGCGAACCCACCGTCCCGGCCGCGGACGACGGCCGTGCTCCGGTGGCGGGTCCGTACCAGCACCCCCTGGATGGCCGCCCCGACCGGCGTCCCTGGGTCACGGTGGAGCGCGTGCCGCGGCGGCTGGACCCCGAGCAGGTGCAGGCGATCGCCGGCCGGCTGGCGACCACCCCGCGGGGCCTGATCGTCGCGGGGTCGGGGGTCACCGCGCCGGGGCCGATCCTGGCGCTGGCCCACGCGGCGGGCTGGCCGGTCATCGCCGAGCCGACCTCGGGCCTGCGCACCGGTGGGCCGCTGGCCGCCGACCACGCGATCGTGCACGCACCGCAGTTGCTGAGCCACGCCGGGTTCGCGCGTGCACACACCCCGGATCTGGTGCTGCGGATCGGGCGGACCGGCCTCTCCCGCGAGGTCGCCGCCCTGCTCGGACCAGCCGTGCCGCAGGTGCTGTTGGACGCGACCGGTGGGTGGCACGATCCGGAGCGCGCGATCAGCGACGTGCTGATCACCGACGTCGCTGGCGCCTGCACCGACCTCGCGGAGGCGCTGGGGCTGCCCGGCGGCTCGCCGTGGTTGGACGCCTGGCGGGAGGCCGACGCCGCGGCCCGGCAGGTCGTCGATGCGGCGCTGGACGCGACCGACGCCCCGAGCGAACCGCGGACCGCGCGGGACCTCGGCGCGATCCTGCCGGTCGGGTCGACGCTGTTCGCCGCATCGTCGATGCCGATCCGCGACCTGGATCGCTTCCTGGCGCCACGCGAGGGGCTGACGGTCGTCGGTAACCGGGGCGCATCGGGGATCGACGGCCTCGTGTCCACCACGTTGGGGATCGCGCTGGCGGCCAGTGACCCGTCGGTCGACGCCCCACCGGCCGGGCCGACGGTCGGACTGCTCGGCGACCTCGCGCTGCTGCACGACGCCAACGGGTTCCTGCTGTCGCCGGACGCCCCGCAGGTGGATGCGACGTTCGTGGTGGTCGACAACGACGGCGGGGGGATCTTCTCGTTCCTGCCGCAGGTCCACTTCCCGGGGTCGTTCGAGCGGGTCTTCGGCACGCCGCACGGTCGCGACCTGGCGGGGTTGGCGAGGTTCCACCGGCTGGGTTACCGGGAGGTCACCGCGGCGGCGGCCCTGCCGGGTGCCGTGACCGAGGCCGTCGCCGCGGGCGGCATCCAACTGGTCCACGTCCGGACCGATCGTGCGGCCAACGCCGACCTGCACCGTGAGCTGACCGCGGCGGTCCATGCCCGTTTGGACGGACTCGCGTGACGACGCCATCCCGGGCTGAACGAGGTCGCGTGACGACGCCATCCCCGGCTGAGCGAGCTCGCGTGGCGGTACCGCCTGCGGTGCCGTTCCTCGATCCGGACGTCATCCCGGCCGACCGCCACCGGCGCGCCGCCCGGGTGGTCCTGGTCGCCGACGGCCGGATCCTCCTCGAACGTGTCGGCATCGGCGGGGACCCGG
>SKNP01000385.1 GCA_007120485.1 Nitriliruptoraceae bacterium | reverse complement strand
TTGAGGTCCTCCGCGCGGGCGTCGATCGCGACGTCAGCGCCCAGGTCGAGCGCGAGCTGCCGCTTGTCTTCCGACGAGGCCGCGGCGATCACCTTGCCGGCCCCGAACCGCTTGGCCAGCTGCACCGCCAGCGAGCCGACCCCGCCAGCTGCGGCATGGACCACCACCGACTCGCCCTCGCGCAGCTGCGCGGAGGTCTGCAACAGGTGCCAGGCGGTCGTGCCCTGCAGGACCAGCGACAGCGCCTGCCCGTCGTCGACCCCGTCGGGGACCTCGAACGCCAGGCCATCGGCGACCACGGCCCGCTGCGCGTACCCGCCGCCGGCGACCAGCGCCACGGCCCGGCGGCCGTCCGGCAGCGTGCCGACGGCCTCCGCGCCGGGCACGAACGGCAGCGACTGCGGGGCGAGGTAGGTGTCCTCCGACTGGTGCGTGTCGGCGTAGTTCACGCCCGCCGCGCTGACGTCCAACACGCTGGTGCCCTGGGTCGCCTCCGGCTCCGGGTGGTCCTCGACCAGTTCCAGGACCTCGGGTCCCCCGAAACGGGTGATACGGATCGCGCGCACGGCAGCCTCCTGATGGGTGTGGCCGGGCGGCGCTCCGCCTGGCCGGGTGCAACGACCCCGGATGTTAGGGGACGTTCACAGCGCACCTGTCCATCGGGCCGTCACCGTCAGGTGACCGCCACCACCGCGACGTCGTGCGACCGTTGGAGCGCCTCGAGCAGGACGTCGGCGTCCAACCGCAGCGAGACCCCGTGCGCGCCCGCACCGATCGTGACCGTGCCGACGCCGACGATGCTGGCATCGACGATGACCGGTAACGGCGTGCGGGCCCCGAACGGGGTGATGGTGCCGCGCTCGTACCCCGTCACCTCCTGGGCCGCATCGGCCTCGGGTAGCGAGACGCGACTGACGCCGAGGTGTTCGCGCAGCTTCGGCCAGTCCATCCGCCGCGCACCGGGGATGACCACCAGCAGGTGGTCGTCCGGACCGCGTCGGACCACCAGGGTCTTGAGCAGCCGTTCGGGGTCCACGCCGAGCTTGGCGGCGGCGTCCTCGAGGCTGCTCGGCCGATCGATCGTGCGGACCTCGTGCGCGACGCCGAGCGCTCCGACGGCTCGGATCGCGGGGGTGTCCGGTGGCGAGGCCGCTGGTCCGCTCACGGGGTGAGCAGGAGCTTGCCGCTGGTCGTACCGGCCGCCAGGTCGCGGTGGGCCTCGGCGGCAGCCTCCAACGGATAGCGGTCGTGGATGGCCACGTCGAGCTGCCCGGCGTTCAGCAGATCGAACAGCGCGCCAGCCCGCCAGGCGAGTTCATCGGTCGTCGCGATGTAGTTGGGCAGTCCCGGCCGGGTCAGGTACAGCGAGCCGGACCGGTTGAGGACCTGCGGATCGACCGGCGGCACCGGACCGGAGGAGGCGCCGTAGAGCACCATCAGCCCACGAGGCTTCAGGCAGCTCAGCGAGTCGTCGAACGTCGCCTGCCCGACCGAGTCGTAGACGACGTCCACCCCGTGACCGTCGGTCAGCTCCGCGACCGTGTCGGGGACGTCGACGTCGCGGTAGAAGACGATCTCATCCGCGCCCAGCGACCGTACGTCCTGCGCCTTGGCCTCGGTAGAAGTGCAGGCCAGCACCCGGGCACCACGACGCTTGGCGAGCTGGACGAGCGTGCGGCCGACCCCGCCAGCGGCGGCGTACACCAGGGCGGTGTCGTCGCGTCCGAGGGTGTAGGTGGAGTGGGTGAGGTAGTGCGCGGTCATCCCCTGGAGCATGACGGCGGCCGCGACCCCCGGATCGATGTCGGCGGGCACCACCACCGTCCGGTCGGCGGCGACCGCGACCTGGTCCGCGTAGGAACCGAGGGTGTCGCACCACGCCACCCGGTCGCCGACCTGCCGGTCGGTGACCTCGTCGCCGACCGCGACGACCGTGCCGGCGCCCTCCAGTCCGAGGCCGGTCGGCAGGTCCAGCGGGTAGGTGCCGTCCCGCTGGTAGATGTCGATGAAGTTGACGCCGGCGGCGGCCACCTCCACGAGGACCTGATCAGCGGCGGGCGTGGGTGGGGCGACGTCCTGGACGTTCAGGACCTCGGGTCCGCCGTTGGACTCGATCCGGATGGCACGCACGTCTCGCTCCTCGTCGGTCATCATCACGGTAGTCCGGGGCCACTACCGTTTCCGCGTCCACCGCCGTCGCCAGCCCCGCCGTCGGCGCGCACCTGGAGGCCGTGATGGTCGAGCTCGCGCTGATCGCCCACGATGCCCGCAAGGACGAGCTGGTCGCGTTCGCCCAGCGGCGTCGCGACGACCTGGCCCGGTTCACGCTCGTCGCCACCGGCACCACCGGTGGTCGCCTCACCGAGGCGACCGGGCTCGAGGTGACCCGGATGCGCTCCGGCCCGGTCGGCGGCGACGTGCAGATCGGTGCCCGGTTGATCGACGGCGGCATCGGCGGCGTGCTGTTCCTGCGCGATCCGATGACCGCGCACCCCCATGAACCCGACATCCAGGCCCTGCTCAAGCTCTGCGACGTCTACGGCGTCCCGCTGGCGACCAACCTGGCGACCGCCGAGCTGGTCCTCGACGGACTGCTGCGTCGGGCGTCGTGAGCGCGACCGAGGTGACGGAGACCGGCGTGGCGGAGACGGGCGTGACGGAGACCGGCGTGACGGAGGCGGGCGTGACGGAGACCGGTGTTGCGGAGACGGGCGTGACCGATGCGGGCGTGGCGGAGACGGGCGTGACCGAGACCCGCGCGACCGAGACCGGCGAGGTGCACCGCATCACCACCGGCGAGGTGGAGCTGGAGGCCGCGGTCCTGTCGCCGACGGTCGGGGATCCGGCCGACGCCCCGGTGGTGCTGCTGCTGTCGGGGCTCGGATCGCAGCGCACCGAGTGGCCGGCGGAACTGCTCGACGGCCTTCGCGCCGCCGGTTGTCGGCTCGTGACGATGGACAACCGCGACTGCGGACGCTCCACCTCGATGGACGAGCGTCCGGGCGACGCGAGTGACCTCGAACGGTGGCTGCGTGGGGAGCCGTTCGCGGCCCCCTACCGCCTGCGCGACCTCGCGGGGGACGCCGTGGCCGTCCTCGACCACCTCGACGTCGAGGTGGCGCACGTCGTGGGCCGATCGATGGGTGGGATGATCGCCCAGCACCTGGCGATCGCGTGGCCGCAGCGCACCGCCAGCCTGGTGTCGCTGATGTCGACCACCGGCGCCGAGGGGGTCGGGGGACCGTGGCCGGACGCGCTGGCCGCCATGGCGCAGCCCACCCCCGAGACCCGCGAGGAGGTGATCGAGGCCGGCGTGGCCCGGGCTCGCGTCACCAACAGCCCGACCCTCTTCGACGAGGATCGGGTCCGGGCCCGGCTGGCGGCTTCCTACGACCGCGCCCATCATCCGCAGGGCACCACCCGGCAGCTGCTGGCCATCGTCAGCGATGAGGACCGCACTCCGCTGCTGGCGCAGCTGTCGACTCCGACGCTGGTGATCCATGGGACCCAGGACGCGCTCGTGGACGTCTCCGGCGGTCGGGCGACGGCCGAGGCGATCCCGGACGCGAACCTGCTGGAGCTCGAGGAGATGGGCCACGATCTGCCCGTGCCGCTCCTGCCGATCGTCACCGCCGCGGTCGCTGGTCACGTCTGGCGCTCCGAGGGCACCCACGGTTCGCTCGGCTCCTCCCGGGTGTCGTAGCCTCGGGGGTACCGGCCGTCCCACACGGTGGACGCCCGGCGGCCTCGACCCGTCGGTCGCGTCCGGTCCGGTCGGTGCGACCGTCC
>SKNP01000479.1 GCA_007120485.1 Nitriliruptoraceae bacterium | reverse complement strand
GCACCGACGTCCGGGTCTGCGGCCTCTCCGATCACTACCGCCACATCTTCGAGATCACCCGCCTCGCCGATTTCGTCAGCTTCCACACCGACGACCAGAGCGCCGTGGGTGGCCAGCGCAGTCCAACCAGCTGAAAGGCACGACGATGACCGAAGACACGCTCCAGATCGCCGTCCGGGAAAGCGTGCCGGGCGTGACGGTGATCGACATCCACGGCGACATCACCCCGGCCGTGGAAGAGCAGCTGATGTCGGCCTACCGCGACTGCGAACACGCCCGTGCGATCCTCCTGAACTTCGAGGCACTCGACTACCTCAACAGTGGAGGGATCGGGTTGCTGGTCACGCTGCTGGTGCGGGCTCAGCGTCATCAGCAGCAGCTACACGCCTACGGGCTGTCCGACCACTACCGGCAGATCTTCGAACTGACCCGGCTCGACGATGCGATCGCGATCCACGACGACGAGGTCAGCGCGCTGTCAGCTGCAGGTGGTGACCGACATGGGTGAGGCAGCACGGAAGCGTCGGGTGGAAGGGCAGTGGGCGTCGCCGACCACGTCCCTGCACGTCCATGAGAGCGTCGAGGGCGCGGACCCGGGTGCGGTGGAGGGACGGCGGTTGTCCGGGCCGCTGCAGGGGTTCGGCAAGCTGTGGCAGAAGACGTATCGGGTCCACCTCGAGGGGGTGGCGGTGTCCCCCGAGCAGGTCGTGGCGGTCTGGAAGGCGGACTACGGGAGCTTCTGGCCCGCAACCTCGAGGTTCTGTGCGCCGTTCAGCGGGGTGACACCGGGCGAGGTTGCGCTGATCTCCGACCGCCGAGGTGGACTGCAGCTGTCGACCGGGGTGCTGGTGCTGTACGCGGACGAGGTGTCGTTCACCTTCCTGTGCCCGCAGGGACATCCGTTCGCCGGGATGATCACCTTCTCGGCGCACGTCGATGGGGGCCACACCGTCGCGCAGGTCCAGGCGATCATCCGCGCCCAGGACCCGCTCATCGAACTGAGCATGCCCTTCTACACCCACCGACAGGAGGACAGGGTCTGGCAGCACGTGCTCTCCACCCTGGCGGCCCGCTTCGGTGCCCCGGACGCGCAGGTGAGCGCGGAGGCCGTGTGCGTCGATCGCAAGCGTCAGTGGCGACGCGCCGGCAACGTCCGTCACAACGCGGGGTGGTACGCGCTCATGCGTCCCTTCCGCCGCCGGACGTCTCCCCCCGATGCCTAGGACCGCTGCTCGGCTGGCCTGGCTGCTGGTTCCGATCGCCGCCGCGCTCTCCATCGTGTCGGTCGTACTGAACCGGGGGCGGTCGCTGCTCGGCCTCGACGTCGCGCCGATCCCGACCACGATCGGGATGTTCCTGCTCGTGCCCGTTGGGGCGCTGATCGCGGTACGGCGCTCCCGCAACCCGATCGGGTGGCTGGTCCTGGCTGCCGGCCTACTGCTGATCATCGCCATGACCGCCAGCGGGTACAGCTTCCGCGCACTCGGTGCGGATGCGGCCTTCCCCGCGGCAGTGGCGACGAACTGGGTCAGTCAGTGGCTCGTGCTGCCCATGTGGGTGCTCGTGGGCTTCCTCACCCTGCTGTATCCCGACGGGCGGCTGCCCTCCCCCCGATGGCGCTGGTTCGCGCGCGTGTTCGCGATCCTCGGGGTGCTCTACATCGCCGCAGCCGCTGCTGAGGCTTGGCCCCGGCGGCAGGAGGCTCACGCGGACCTCGAGCACCTGCTCCCGTTCCGAGGGGACACCGTCGCCGCCGCCCTCTGGCCGGCGTTCGTGGCGTTGCTCGCGGCCACGCTGGGCGCACTGGTTGTCCGCTATCGCCGTGGCGGACCGGTCGAGAAGGCACAGATCCGGTGGCTCGGTTTCGCGGGCGCCCTGACCTTGGTCGCGACGGTGCTGTTCACGATCGAGCAGCTACCGGCGGCGGTCGTCATCACGGTCGGCACCGTCGCATCGTTCGGACCACCCGTCGCGATCGCGGTGGCCATCCTTCGGTACCGGCTCTACGAGATCGATCGCATCATCTCCCGCACCGTCACCTACGGGCTGCTGGTGGCGGTGCTCGGCGCCGTGTACGTCATCGGGGTGGTCGGCCTGGGTGCCGTCCTCTCGGGGCTGTCGGGCCAGCAGGGCAGCGATCTCGCTGTCGCCATCTCGGTTCTTGCAGTGGTGGCGCTGTTCCGCCCGGTCCGTGCTCGCACGCTGGCCGTGGTGGACCGCCGCTTCAACCGCACCGGCTACCGGGCCCGATGGGTCGTGGACGGGTTCGCGGACCGCCTGCGCGACCAGGTCGATCGGGCGTCGATCGGGCAGGACGTCCTCGTCGCCGCGACCGAGGTGGTCCAGCCAGACCGCGTCTCATTGTGGAGCCCTGACCGGAAGGGTGGGTCGTGAACGCCCAGACCGCCCGACCGCACGCCCCCAGTGGCCGTCGGGGCCGGCGACCGGTCGTGTGGGTGGCATGGAGCTTGGTCGCCACCTACATCGCGTCCTTCGCGCTGGCGACCTGGTTCGAACGGCACCTGTACGCCGCCCTCGCCCCTCAGGCGGACCAGCTGGCCGTCGCCACCGAGGTGGTGCTCGCCGCGGTGGTCGGCGGCACCTTCGGCCTCGTCGGCGCACTCATCGTCTCGCGCCGTCCACGCCAGGTGATCGGGTGGCTGCTGCTGGCCACGGCGGGAGCCTTCGCCATCGAGCGTCTCGCGTCCCGTTACCCACTGGTCCTGTCTAGCGACCCGTCCGTCGCCCCACCGTTCCACGCCCTGCTCGCCACCTGGATCTCCTCGTGGGCCGTGCCGCTGATCGTGGTCCTGGGGCTGGTGCTGGTACCGCTGCTGTACCCGGATGGGCGGTTGCCCTCGTCCCGCTGGCGTCCCGTGCCGTGGGCCGCGGGTGTGCTGGTCGCCACACTCGCGCTGGCCGAAGCGACCGACGAGCACGTCAGCGGGTCCTTCCACCCCGTGGGCGAGGAGCGCGTTGCGGTCTTCTCCGTCCCCAACCCGGTCGGCGGCACCGACCGATGGGGCCTACCAGCGTGGGAGCTGGTCGTGCTCTCCTTCGTGGCGCTGCTCCTACTCGCGGCAGCCTCCGTGGTGATCCGCTTCCGACGGTCACAGGGGGTCGAGCGCCTGCAGATGCGCTGGCTCGTGTTCGCCGTCGTGCTGCTGATGATCGCCATGATGGCCGCGTTCGTCGGCGGTGCGCTCTTCGAACTGCCCAGGTTCCCGTCTGCCCTCGAACAGGTCCCTGTGCTCCTGCTCGCCGCCTACCCGGCGGCGGTGGGCATCGCGATCCTTCGCTACCGGCTCTACGCGATCGATCGGCTCGTCTCGCGCACCGTGTCCTACGGGCTCGTGATCGCGGTGCTCGGTGGCGTGTACGCCGCCGGGGTCGTCGGGCTCAGCACGGCGGCCTCGACCGTGACCGGCCAGGACGGCAGCGACCTGGTGGTGGCGGGCTCGGTGCTCGCGGTGGTCGCGCTGTTCCGCCCCGTTCGCTCACAGGTGCAGAAGGTGGTGGACCGGCGCTTCAACCGCAGCGGCTACGAGGCCGGCCTCGCCGTGGACGCCTTCGCGCATCAGCGGCGCGGCGAGGTCGACCTCGAGCAGCTTCGCCACGAGGTCGTCACGACCGCCACCGCCGCGGTCCTGCCGACGACCACGTCCGTGTGGCTCGCCGACCAGGTGGGAACGCACCAACCACGCGATGAGCGTCGGTCATGAGCAGCAGCCGGGATCCCGCCCGTCGGACCGCGCTGGTCCGGCTCGCGGTGCCGGTCGCCGTGCTCCTGACGG
>SKNP01000277.1 GCA_007120485.1 Nitriliruptoraceae bacterium | reverse complement strand
TCGGCTCGGGACGGAAGGTGACGGGCGTGTGGCGCGAAGGTGACGTTCCGGGCGGCAGCACCCGGTACTTCGTGCGCGCGCTCGGCGACCTGGACCCGCTCGCACCCCCGGGCCCGGACGAGGACGCCGCACCGCTGGCGGTCCTGCTGCACGGTTGGCCCCAGGACGGCTCGTCATGGGCACGCGTGGCGCCACTGCTGGTCGACGCCGGGTACCGGGTCGCCTGCCCCGACCTGAAGGGCTTCGGGCGGTCGGAGGCGCCGCGCCGCGGCTACGACCCGGCCACCCTCGCCGACGAGCTCAGCCAGCTGATCCGTGAACTGGGTGCACGCAAGGCCGTGCTGGTCGGCCACGACTGGGGCGGTGCCGTGGCGTTGGCGACGGCCTTCCGGCATCCGGGTCGTGTCCGAGCGTTGGTCACGGTGTCGTCGCCGTTCCGTCAACTCGACCTCACCGCTTCCTGGCACATCCCGCTCCTCAACCTCCCCATCGCCCCGGAGGTCGCCTTCAAACTGGCCGCGGGGCCCCTGACGCGCATCGTGTTCCGCCATGCCGCTGAGGATCGCACCGTCTTCGACGACGAGTCGCTCGCGCGCTACGCGTCCGCGGTGGCCAGGGCCCCCCGCGGCTGGCTGTCCTACTACCGGCAGCTCTCACGCCGAGCGGTGGTCGACTGGGGGGTTCGTCGCGTCCGACGGGTGGTCCCGGTGCTGGCGGATCCGGAAGGGCCGCACCGGCTGCGGGTCCCGGCGGTCGTCGTGTGGGGCGAAGCGGACCCGGTCACCCCGTACCACCTCGCCGTCCGGGTCGCTCACGACCTGGACGCGGATCTGGTCCCCGTGCCCGGTGTGGGCCACTTCGTGCACGAGGAGGCGCCCCACGCGCTGGTCGACGCGATCCACGCGGTCGTCGCACGGGTGAACGCCGACCGGCCAGCGGGTCCGAACGATCGTGGCTGGGACCAGGCGCGCCGCGATCGCGCGACGACCTGATGCCGATCCGCCCCACCGGTGTGACCGAGCGCCCGGACGCCGTGCTCTTCGACTGCGATGGCACGCTGGCTGACACCGAGCCGATCTCCGACCGGGCGTGGCAGGACGTGCTGGCCGGGTACGGCTACACGATGACCTCGCAGGACGTGGCGTCGGTGGTCGGCCAGCCGTTCGCGGTGAGCTACGCCCACTACGCCACCAAGGTCGACCTGGCGGATCCCGCTCGGATCCGGGGGCAGCTCCGTGAGCGGTTCCTCGCACGTTTCGAGACCGAGATGTCGCTGCACCGGGACGCCGTCGACACCTTGCGGTCGCTGGTCACCGACGGTGTCCCCGTCGCGGTGGTGTCGTCATCCGGCCGCGAGCACGTCGACCGTGTGTTGAGCTGGGGCGAGCTCACCGCTGCCGTGCCGCTGCTCGTCACCGCGGAGGACGTCGACGAGCACAAGCCGGCGCCGGAGCCGTACCTGCTCGCCGCGAGCCGCCTGGGTGTCGATCCGACCGGCTGCACCGTGGTGGAGGACACCTCCGTGGGGATCGCGTCGGGGCTGGCCGCCGGTTGTTTCGTCGTCGGTGTCCGTCGGGCGCACAACGATGCGAGTTCGTTGACGGCGGCGCACCGGGTGGTCGATGAGGTGACGGCCGGCTCGTTGACGCACGCGTCATCGGGCGCCTCGTAGGGCTTGGGCTGGTCGGCAGGCGCGTGGCGATGTCGATGCTGGAGGAGGAGGGGCACGATCCGCCGATCGATGCGTGTGGGACTGGTCAGCCGTCCAGCGGCGGTCGTGGCCATCGTCGGGCTGCTCATCGCCGGGCTCGGCTTCGCGTCGCTGCGGGTGATGCAGATCGAGCAGCTCGAGCGCCGCGCCACCGGCGAAGCCGAGGTGGCCCTGGCGTCGGTGGTCCGTCAGGTCGACCGGGATGTGGCCGGGATGGTCACGGTTGGAGCCGGACCGGTGGATCCGCGCGGGCTCGACGAGGAGTCGTGGGGTCGGCCGCTGGACCTGATCCAGGCCGAAGGCGGGCTCCAGGCGGTCTTCGGTGTCAACCTCGCGCAGCCGCTGTCGCCTGGAGGTGCGACCGGGCGGCTCCCCAGTTCGATCCGCGACCATCTCGAGCTGGATCTGTCCGACGGGCCGGACCACGTGGTGATCACCCACGTCTGGCCGGTCGAGACCAACGAGCGAGCGCGCGGCTACGACATCCTCCAGAACGAGCAGGCAGCGCAAGCCGCACCGCTCGCGCTCGAGGAGTCCCGGGTGGTGGCAACCTCGCCGACGACCCTCGTCCAGGACGAAGGGGTCCGGGCGATGATCGTCTACGTGCCCATCCTCGGGGCCCGCGGTGAGGCGGTGGCGCTGGCCACGGTCACCTTCCAGACCCAGGAGCTGTTCGACCAGGTCCTGATCAGCGATGAGGGTCTGCGCATGCGGTGGCGTGACGTGGCGACCGGGGAGGTGTTGGCCGAGACCGAGCCACCGCCGGGCGACGAGGTGACCGCGAGCGCCACCGCCGAGGTGGTGGGGCGGAGCTGGGCGTTGGACGTCGATGCCAGCATCCAGAGCCTGGGCGCCTCGAGCCGGCTCGCGCCCTGGACCGCGGTCGCGTTGGGCTTGGCCCTGACCGGGTTCGCGGCGTTCAGCGTCCGCCAGGCCCGCCGAGAGCGCGAGTTCGCGCTCCAGTTGGTGTCGGAGCGCACCGGGGAACTCGAGGACAGCACGCGTCGGCTGGAGGAGAGCAATCGCCAGCTCGAGCGGGCGGCGCGCGCGAAGGACGACCTGCTCGCGGCGGTCTCCCATGACCTGCGGTCACCGTTGACGGTGATCCGCGGGTTCGCGACGACGTTGCAGCGTCACGATCTCCCGCCTGACGACGTCGTCCAGGGCCTGCGGCGCATCGAGCGGCAAGCGAACCGGCTGAACGCGCTGATCGAGGATCTACTCACCGCGGCGCAGCTCGAGGAAGGTGACTCGGTCACCCCGCAGCAGGCGTTGATCGACCTGTCGGTGCTGGCTCGTGAGTTGGTGGGCGATCTCGGGATCGGTCAGGTCGTCGGGGATGACACGGAGGTGAACGTCGTCGCCGACCCGGTGCACGTCGAACGCATCATCGCCAACCTGCTGTCCAACGCCTCCAAGCACGGTGCGCCACCGTTGACGGTCTCGCTGGGCGCGGACGAGCAGGGTGGTTGGCTGGCGGTCAGCGACCGCGGAGACGGCGTTCCCGACGACCACCTGACGGAGATGTTCGAACCCTTCACGCAGTTCGCCGAGCGGCGCGACGGCGTTGGGCTCGGTCTGTCGATCGCGGTCCAACTGGCCGAGATCAACGGGGGCTCGCTGGTCTACGACCCGCCGGCCGACGGCGGTGCGCGGTTCGTGCTTCGGCTGCCGTCGGCCGACGGGGTGAGCGCGCAGATGTCGCTCATCGGGTGAGCGCCTAGATGTCGCTCATCGGGTGAGCGCGCAGATGTCGCTCATCGGGTGAGCGCGCAGATGTCGCTCATCGGGTGAGCGCGCAGATGTCGCTCATCGGGTGAGTGCCTAGATGTCGCTCAGGGCGTGAGCGCTCAGATGTCGTAGTAGAGCTGGAACTCGTGGGGGTGCGGACGCAGGCCCACCTGGGAGACCTCCTCGTCCATCTTGTAGGCGACCCACTTCTCCAGCAGATCCTCGGTGAACACGCCACCCTCGAGCAGGAACTCGTGGTCGTCCTGGAGCCCGTAGAGCGCTTCCTCGAGGCTGCGGGGCACGCTGGGCAGGTTGGACAGCTCCTCCGGCGGGAGGTCGTAGATGTCCTTGTCGACCG
>SKNP01000126.1 GCA_007120485.1 Nitriliruptoraceae bacterium | reverse complement strand
GTGCCGCTGGTGCTGCTCACGGTCGATGTGGGTCGGCCGGTGCGCGGGAGCGGTAGGTCAGAGGTCGAGGACGACGTCGCCGGCAGCGACGGAGACGCACAGTTGGACGTGTTCCTCGGCCCGGTCGGACCGTCGGCCGTTGCGCAGATCCAGGGTCCCGCCGGCCAGCTTCGGTTGGGTGCAGGTGTGGCAGATGCCCATCCGGCAGCCGGACGGCGGCTCGAGCCCTTCGCTCTCGGCTTGCTCGAGCAGCGGGCGGCCGTCGTCATCACGGTCGATGCCGCTGGCGGCGAACCGCACGGTCCCGTCGCCGGGGCCGGCGTGGAGCTGCAACGTCGGCGGGGTGAAGCGCTCCACCTGCAGGGCGTCCTGGGCGTCGTGGGCCCGGTAGTGCGCCTCCACCGCGTCGACCAGGCCGGTGGGTCCACACGTGAAGGTCGCCACGTCGAGGTGGTCGGGGAGGAGCTGGTCGAGATGGTCGGGCGTGAACCGTCCGGTGACGGGGCCGCGGGCGCGATCGGCGGTGGTGGCCACCACGAAACGTGCGTCCGGCAGCGCGCTGGCGATCCGTTCGAGGTCCGCAGCGAACGCGACGTCATCGTGGGTGCGGGCGTAGTGCAGGAAGGTGACGTGGCCGGTGTGCTGTTCGTCGGCCAGGGTCCGCAGCATCCCCGCCATCGGGGTGATGCCGCTGCCGCCGCTGACCAGGAGCAGCCGCTCCGGGCGAGGATCGGGTAGGACGACCTCGCCGGTCGCCTCCGAGCAGCGGATCACGTCGCCGGGTGCCACCTCGCCGGTCAGGTGGCCGGAGACCAGCCCGCCGTCCTTGCGCTTGACGGTGATCGTCAGTTGACCGTCGCGCCGGTGCGCGGACGACGACACGGAGTAGGTCCGCGTGTGGACGACCCCGTCGAGATCGACGCCGATGCGCACGTGCTGGCCGGCGATCGAGCCGCGCCAGCGGTGGTCGGGACGCAGGGTCAACGTGGTCATGTCCGGGGTCTCGCCCGTCACGTCGGTCACCAGTGCCCGGCCGCCCTCCAGCGACCACAGCGGATGCAGAGCCCGCAGGTAGCGGTCCGGGCCGTGGGGGGTCGTCAGCCCTTCGACGAGCGAGCTCCCGAGGACCCGCCGGACCGCGCCCGGCAATGGGCCGACGCGGCCGAGCATCCCGCGGCGGTCGCGGGCGGCGGCCGGCCGGGTCGTGAGGTCTCGGGAGGGCACGCGGGGCTCCTGGCGGGGCATGATCTTACGGTTACGGAACCGTAAGTTACCGCGTGAAGGCGCCTCGCCCAAGACGCTGATAGCCATCGTTCGGCCACCGCCCCCGCGCGCTGCTGCGGCGGGGTCGCCTCGGCGCCGTCGGGCACGACGCCGCCGGGTATCGCGGGGAAGCCTGGGCGGCTCGGTCGGGCCGGGTGGCTCGGTGGGTCCCGGTGGCTCGGTGGGTCCGCTTACTTGGCGGCACCCTCGACGTTGGCCGCGACGTCCGCCAGGTCCTGTCGGAGCATCTCGCGGGTCGTGCGGAGGAACAGCCGGCCGAGCGTCGCTGCCAGCACCCGACCGAGTAGCCCGGACGCCACGGCGACGAACGACATCGTCAGCCGGCAGTAGTGCTCGCCGAGGGGTTCGACACGCAGCACGCTGACGTAATCCGTGCCCGCTGACTCGGCTCGGGTCGTGTAGCTGCGTTCCGGATCCACCTCGGTGACCTCGAGCTCCTCGGTGCGCTCACGCCCGAGCATCAGCCGGGTCTCACGCCACCGGACGCCGACGCCGAACGATGCCCGGTCATCGAGCCGTTCGATCCGCTCCACCCCGGAGAGGACGTCCGCGATGCCGTCGATGTCGGTGATCGCCCTCCACACCGATGAGGCGCTCGCCGCGATGTCGCGGCTGACGGTCAGCTGCACGCTCAGGTCTCCGGGTCGGAGGCGGCCACGCGGTCGCGGGGCCCCGTGAGCATCGCACGCGGTGGCCGCGGGGACCACTCGCGTCCGGTCGCCGGAAGTGCTGTCCGTTCAGCGGATCCGGCGGGGACGGCGCCACGGCACGCCGATCCGTTCGTGTTCGAACCCGAGCCGGCCGTACAACCGCCGTGCTCCGTGGTTGTCCTCGCGTACCGTCAGGTGGATGCGGTCGCTGCCCGCATCCCGAAGGTGGTGGCACACCTCGGCGATCAGCCGCTCGCCGATGCCGTCCCCCCGGGCGGTCGACGGCACCCCGAGGAAGTCGAGGTATCCCTGCCCGTCCTCCTGCCGTTCCGCGGCGAGGTAGCCGACCAGTTCGTCGCCACGCATCGCGACCAAGACGAACCGCTGCGCGCCCTCGTCGAGCCGTGCACCGGGACGGTGCGCACCCGCGAACAGCTGCTGGTGCAACGCCGCGACGGCGTTGCGCTCGGTGTCGGCCATGGGACGGACCACGACCCCCTCGACCTCTCGGATCGAGGGGAGCTCCTCGAGCTGCCGGGTCAGGATCGCCGAGGACCGTTCGCGGTCGAAGCCGTGGCGTCGGGCGAACGCGCCGATGCGCTCGTTGCGCGCGTCGACGAACAGCTCCTGCTCCAGGCCCCCCGTCGGCAACAGGGCGCAGGCGTGCGCGTAGAGCGCGTCCGCGGTCGCGTCCCACTGGTCGTCGTCCACCAACGGACCGTGCCACCACACCCGTGCGGGGTCGGTGTCCCAGTCCGTGCCCAGGACGCCAACGAGTCGCCCCTCGCGGGTCGCGGCGATCACGCCGTCCAGCCCGAGCGGTTCGCAGGCGGGGAGCTGCTCGCGGATCGCGTCGGCGTCGGTGTCGAGGTAGCCGATGTACTGCGTCGGATCGGCCTGCAGCCGCGCGATGAACGCGACGACCTCGGGCAGGTCGGACCGTGCGATGCTGCGCGTCGACACCACGACGGCTCCTCCCCAGGATGGATGGTCACGGCACGGCGCATGCTGCCACGTCCCACGCCGCGTCGGGGGGAGGGGCCGTCGGGACTGGGGCCTCTGGCGCGGCGATCGGTGGGCGACGATGATCGACGGTGACCGATAGAAGGAGGGCGCTATGGCGTCGCGCGCACCCGGAACGCTGCCGCCGGGATGGACGCTGCCGGCGAGCCTGGTGGCCGGTGCCGCTCTCGGGTTGCTGGTGGGGATCCTGCTGGGGCAACTCGCGCTCGGTCTGGTGGTGGGTGCGGTGCTCGGGATCGTCGTCGGCTCGTCGGTCGGGGCTGGTGGCCAGGTTCCGCCGCAACAGCGACGCGCGACGGTGGCCGTCGCGGTCGCGATCATCGTGGCGGGGCTCGTCGCGGTCGCTGTGATCCTGTTCGGTCGCTAGAGGTCGCGCCGGTCGAGCGACGGAACCCGTCCGGGCCAGGTGTTGCGGCCACCCAAGCGGGTGGCTCGACCGCTGATGCCCAGACGGTGCGGCTCGCGACGCACAAGCGGCGTGTCCAAGCGGCATCTCGCTGCGGTGGGCCTCGGTCACCCGACCTTGCTCCAGGCATGCTCCTGCGAGGGCCCAGCCCCCTGATCTCACCACCTACTGGTGCGATCGCTTCGCCCCCGCGTGGCTCCGCCTGACATCGTGGCTCCGTCCGACATCGTGGGTCCGCCCGACGGCGTGGTTCCGCCCGACATCGTGGGTCCGCCCGACCGCGTGGCTCCGCCCGACGGCGTGGTTCCGCCCGACGGCGTGGTTCCGCCCGACATCGTGGTTCGACCGTCGCCGACTACCGTCGTCGCCGGTGGCACCGTCCGGCGGGGCGGGAGTTCTGACGCGAGCGATGGGAGGCGAGGAACGATGACCGCGAG
>SKNP01000120.1 GCA_007120485.1 Nitriliruptoraceae bacterium | reverse complement strand
TCGGGTGACGACGCGACCGAGGTCGAGGACGATGCCACCGAGGCCGACGGTGACGCCGATGACGAGTTGACCGCGGCGCCGACCTCCGAAGGCACCACCATGGAGCGGCTGGCTTCGCTGCCACGGACCGGTACCGGCATCGCGGTGCTGCTCCTCCTCGGGATGGCGGGGCTCGCCGCGGGCGGCACGCTGCTGCGGCGACGCCGCCCGCAGACCGGCTGAGCGACGCGACGCGCCGTCGGTCCGCTGACCCCTCCTGCAGCGGACCGACGAGCCCCCTACCGGCGGCCCACGCAACCTGCGTGGGCCGCCGGCGTGCGTCGCTGACCTCGCCCGTGCGGTCGGTTGGCGCCCCGGCCTGCGGGGTGCGACCATAGGGACCCTCGCGTGGCGCCTCACGCCGGACGGAACGGTCGAGCATGGTCCGCACCAGCGGCGGAGCACGTCGGGGCATCGCCCCGACGCTGGTCGCGTTGCTCACGGTCGCGGCGTTGCTCTCGTCCGCGTTGGCGGCGGTCGCCGAGCCCGTCGACCGTGACGACGACGGACCGGAGCCAGAACCCCCCTCCACCTCGGTGTCCGACGCTCGTGGGATCGACCGGGTCTGCCCTCCGCCGTGGGACGAGGACGCCGACGACGCGGACGACCCGAGCGATCTGGACGAGACCGACCCCCCGCCGACCTTCGACGACCTGGGCGAGGCGCATGCGGACGCGATCCGCTGCGCCGTCGGGTACGGGTTGGTGTCCGGGTTCGACGACGGGACGTTCCGACCGTCGACGGAGGTCACCCGAGGGCAGGTCGCCACCTTCGTCGCGGCCTGGCTCCGGGCGGCGACCGGGTTCTCGCTGGACGTGCCCGAGGAGCAGCCGTTCACCGACGTCGACGGGGTCCACGCGGAGGCCATCGCCGCCTTGGCGGACGTCGGGATCCTCAGCGGCCGGGAGGACGGCACGTTCCGACCCGATGATGCGTTCACCCGTGGACAGTTCGCGGCGGTCGTCACCCGCGCCATCTCCTACGCGGACGTGTTCGACGTCGACGGGCCGCTGCCGCCGCCGGCGCCGGATGATCTCGCCCGCTTCGACGACGTCCCAGGCAGCACCTTCGAGGACGAGATCCGCACGTTGGCCGCTGCCCGCATCACGACCGGTACGAGCGACGACACGTTCTCGCCGTCGAGGACGGTCACCCGCGGCCAGCTCGCGACGTTCCTCATGCGGTCGGCCGACTACCTCGACCGGCACCAGCGGTGGCGCCCCACGGCCGTGACGGTCGTGCTCTCCGCCGATCTGGTCCCGGTCGACGACGACGCCCCGTCGGCGCCGGAGGAGCCGGACGACGACGGCACCTGGACCGACCGTTCCCGAGCCACCGTGTCCCTGGTGATCAACGCGTTCAACGGCACGCTCGCCTACGTGGTCGATCTCAGCGACGTGCCGTCGTCACTCGGCGACGACGCCGCGCTCGAGGTCCGACTGGGCTCCCCCGACGAGGAGGGTCCCCTGGCGGCCAGGCTCGCCGACGCGGCGACGTTGCAGGCGGGACGCGACACCCACGGTGTGGTGACCGGCACCGTGCTGGAGGCCGACAACAGCGTCCGGCTGGCGGACCTGATCGTCGATCCGGAGGGCGTCGGCGTGGAGCTGCGCAGCGACCGGTTGCCCGGCGGCCGCCTCTGGGGGCAGCTCAGCCCGAACGGTCCCGCGTGACCGCTCAGCCCGACGGGCCTGCTTGACTCCGACGTCGTTCCGGCCGAAGGAGAGGGAGCGGCCGGTCCGACCGGGCTCGTGTGGTCATCCATGCCATGCGAGGAAGCGATGGCAGAGGATGCGACGTGGAGCAGCTGGGCCCAGGTCAGGCGGGGAGGCGGCCGAGCCAGGCGGTGCGCGCGGCTCGACCCTGGCAGCTGGCGGTTGCCGCGAGCGCGGTCGCCGCGATGCTCGCCGCGACGCTGGTCAGCACGACCGCTCCCGCCGATGCGGCGGCTGCTGATCCGGTCCGCGAGGAGGGTGTGATCAGCCGGGTGGTCGACGGTGACACCGTGATGTTCGTCGAGGACGGGTCGAGCGAGGAGACCCGCATCCGGCTCTCCGGCATCCAGGCGTTCGAGATCGGCGAGTGCGGCTACGACATCGCCACCGACCGGCTGACCGAGCTGGTGGAGGGTGAGCGCGTCGAACTGCGCGCCCGCGAGGCTGACGGCACCAGCGACGGTCGACCGATCCGTTCGATCCACCTGCCGCTGGCCTCCGGGGGGACCGCGGACATCATCGAACTGCTGCTGCTCGAGGGGCTCGGCCTGTGGTTCCCGATCGAGCCGGAGATCACCGACACGGCCAACTACCACGTCGCCGCGACGCACGCCCGCAACGAAGGTCGTGGCATCTGGCAGGACGATCTGTGCGGCGAGGGGCCGCAGTACGGGCACCCGATCGATATGTGGGTGAAGTCGTCCGCCGATGGCGACGACACCCAGAACGTCAACGGCGAGTACGTCCGCATCGTCAACCGCCACGAGACCGAGGCCCTGGACCTCTCCGGCTGGCTGCTCCGCGAGTCCTCGCAGTTCCGGGTCGACCCGATCGAGGAGGGCTACCGCTTCCCGTCCGCCACGACCGTGCCGCCGGGCGAGTCGATGGTGGTCCGCGTCGGCGAGGGCACCAACACCGCGCTCGAACACTTCATGGGCAGCCCGTACCCGATCTTCGACAACGCCGATCGCACCACCGGCACGGACCAGCGGCCCGACGCCGACCTGGGCATGGGCGACGGCGCCTACCTGCTCGACCCGCTCGGCAACGTCCGCGAGGCCTACACCTACCCGTGCGTGGTGGACTGCACCACCGACCTGTACGGCAAGCTCCAGATCGACGAGGTGGTCGAAGCCCCGTGGGAGGTCGACCACACCGACACCGAGTACGTCGCGGTGCGCAACGTCAGCGACGACCGCATCTCGTTGGACGGCTACCAACTGCGCAACATCTGGTACGCCCACGAGTTCGAGCTGGGGACCGAGCTCGACCCCGACGAGGTGCTCACGGTCTGGGTCGATGATGGCGACAACCAGCGGCTCGAGCAGTACACCGGCTCGCACTGGCCCGGGCTCAACAGCGAGCACGACCGCGTGGACCTCGTCTCGTTCGATGAGCGCTACGTCGACTGCGTCGACTGGGGCACCGGTCGCGAGTGCCCCTGGCCGGTCGAGATCCCGGGCGAGGGCAGCAGCCCGGCGTTGCCGACCGAACCGGAGCTGGTCGGCGACGAGCCGCCCGAGCCCGGGCCCTTCCCGGACGTCCCGGCCGACGGCACCCACACCGACGCGATCGAGTGGCTGGTCGACCGTGAGATCACGGCCGGCTGTGCCGCCGGAGGTTTCTGTCCCGGCGACGCGGTCACCCGCGCGCAGATGGCGACGTTCCTGATGCGTGCCCTGGACCTGGACGCGGGCTCGGTCACCGCGTTCGGTGACGTCGACCCCGATGGGACCCACGCCGACGGCATCGGCGCGCTGGTCGATCAGGAGATCACCGCCGGTTGCGGTGATGGGGTCTTCTGCCCGGCGCAGGACGTGACCCGCGCGCAGATGGCGACGTTCCTGATGCGGGCGTTGGACCTGGACCCGGCCGATGGCAGCCGGTTCGACGATGTCGCGGCCAGCCACACCCACGTCGAGGCGATCGGTGCGCTGGCCGACGCCGGGGTCACCTCCGGCTGCGGCGGTGACGCGTTCTGTCCGAACGACCCGGTGTCCCGCGCGCAGATGGCGACGTTCCTGCGCAACGCGCTCGAGTGACCCTGCGGTCCGACCCCC
>SKNP01000443.1 GCA_007120485.1 Nitriliruptoraceae bacterium | reverse complement strand
GTTGGCGCCGAGGAAGAACGCGAGCGCGGCGTCCCGGACCAGCCCGGACAGGCGGGACAAGCCGATGCCGGCGGCGATCAGCGAGGAGTGCCGGCGCATCTCGGACGGGGTGTCGCTCACACGTGGCAGTTCCCGCAGGGGGCAGGGGTCGGGGGCGCGCACACCCTAGAGGTGGTCACTCCTGCCATCGTGGCGGTCGGTCGCGCAGGCGCTCGGCGCCGATCCGCTCGCACCAGTCGAGGTAGCGTTCTCGCGGCACGCCTTGCCAGGCGAGACCGGCCAGGTCGACGCCAGGGTCCAGCGAGGTGTCGAGCGTGGCGAGTTCGCGGTAGAGCTCCGCGTCGGCACGCCGTTCGGCGAGCACCCCGGCGAGGCGAGCGGCTCCGCGCACCGCTGGCTCCCACCGTTCAGGCGCGTGCGGGATCGCCTCGAGCCGGCCGTAGGCGGCGAGCAGCTGTGCCGCGGTCTTCGCCCCGAACCCCGGCAGTCCGGGGATCCCGTCAGCGCTGTCACCGACCAGCGCGAGCAGATCAGGGATCGAGCTGGGCTCGACGCCGAACCGCTCGACGACGGCCACTTCGTCCCGCTCGGTCTCACGTGAGCGGTCGACCTGCACCACCCGGTCGCCGGAGACGACCTGGGCGAGGTCCTTATCGGGGGTGAGGATGCGCACCTGGTCGACTTCGCCGCGGAACCTGGTCGCTGCGGCAGCCAGCGCGTCGTCGGCCTCGTGCTCGTCACAGGACCACACGTGCACGCCGAGGGAGGCGACCGCCTCCTCCGCCCCGTCGAACTGTGCGAGCAGGGCGGGATCGACGCCCTCGGCGTCCTTGTAGCCGTCGAACCGGTCGTTGCGCCAGCTCTCGATGGGGTTGTCGAACGCCACACCGATGTGCGAGACGGCCTCCTCGCTGTCCGCCAGAAGACCGAGCAGGCTGGAGACCATCCCGACGATGGCCTTGACATCCCGCCCGTCCGGCGACTGGCGGCTGGGACGCTTGGAGTAGTGCGCCCGGAACAGCTCGTAGGTCCCGTCGACCAGATGCAGACGCACGCCGCGGCTCCTCCCGTCCGGTCGGTCCGTCCGGTCGGTGCACCGTAGCGCCAGCGGTCCTGGCGGCTACGGTGCGGTCGCGGCATCGGTCGCCGGACCAGACACCAGGGACCGCGGTGGAACGAGAACGAGGTGTGCACGCAGGCTCGCGGCGGCGGGTCGGCCGCCGCCCGCACCCTTTGGAGCCCGGCCTCGCCCGACCGCCACGTCCGGTCCCGCCGTCGGCCTGGCAACTGCCGGACCCTGAGGAGGCCGACGAGGACGGCGTTGTCGGCATCGGCGCGGACCTCGGCCCCGCGACCCTCGTGGACGCCTACCGCCGAGGCATCTTCCCGTGGCCCCACCCCGGGGTCCCGTTGCCGTGGTTCTCGCCGGATCCCCGGGGCGTCCTCGAAGCCGACCAGGTGCACCGTTCGCGCAGCTTGCGTCGCCGGCTCCGTCGGGTGTCGTGGGTCACGACGGTCGATGCGTCGTTCGACGAGGTGGTGGCGGGCTGCGCCAGCGGCCGGGGGGAGATCGGGACCTGGATCACGGGGTCCATGGCGCGCGCGTACGGGCGTCTCCACGAGCTCGGCTGGGCCCACAGCGTGGAGGTGTGGGATGCGGAGCGGCTGGTAGGCGGCATCTACGGGGTGCAGGTCGGGGGCGTCTTCACCGGCGAGTCGATGTTCCACCGCGAGCCGGACGCATCCAAGGTCGCCCTGCTCGAACTGGCGGCGAGGTTCGCCGAGGCCGGCGGGATCCTCCTCGACGTGCAGCTGACGACCGACCATCTGCGGAGCCTCGGTGCGACGGATCTGCCGAGGGAGGTCTTCCTGCGACGCCTGGAGCAGCAGCGAGACCGTGACGTCCGGCTGCCCACCGGCCAGCGTCCGGCGGAGCGTCTCGCCGACGGCTGACCCTGCCCTGCGTGATCGACCACCCACGCTCGTCGGGGAGCGCTCCGGCCAGCGACGGACCGCAACGTCAGCCCGGGGATGCCACCACGCTCGTCGGGGAGCGCTCCGGCCGGCGACGGATCGCAGGGTCAGCCCGGGGATGCCACCACGCTCGTCGGGGAGCGCTCCGGCCAGCGGAGGACCGCAACGTCAGCCCGGGGATGCCGCGGCTCCGAACGTCGGGCACACTGCCCGTCGAGGCAGCCGAGTCCGGCTCCACCTCGAACGATGTGCCCGGATCGTGACGCATCGGCGTAGACCGGCCGGGTCGCACCGAGTCCGGTCGTGCCGGGTCCGGTCGCGCCGAGCTCGGTCGCACCCAGACCGGTCGAGCCCGGGTCTGGCGGACGTCCGCCGACCCGCCGCCCGCTCGGACGTCCATCCCGGCTCGTCGGAGCCGACATCGACACCTCCCCGTACCAGGAGCCTTCAACGTGACCCAGTCCACCGCCAGCGACCTGGCCACTCCGAGCACGACACCGGTCGCGCCTGACGCCGCGGAGCAACCCGTCGGGACCCCACCGGCGACGATCGACCGTCGTTACCCCGACGAGGACTTCGAGGTCGCCGATGTCGGTCTGGCCGAATGGGGGCGCAAGGAGATCCGGCTGGCCGAACGTGAGATGCCGGGCCTGATGACGTTGCGCGAACGCTACGCAGAGGAGCAGCCACTGGCCGGAGCCCGCATCGCCGGCTGCCTGCACATGACGGTCCAGACCGCCGTGCTCATCGAGACGCTCCAGGCGCTCGGCGCATCGGTCCGTTGGTCGTCCTGCAACATCTTCTCGACCCAGGACGAAGCGGCGGCTGCCGTCGCTGCGGCTGGCACGGCGGTGTTCGCGTGGAAGGGCGAGTCCGAGGAGGAGTACGTCTGGTGCATCGAGCAGTCGTTGCGCTGGCCCGACGGATCCGGCCCGAACCTGCTGCTCGACGACGGAGGCGACCTCACCGCCCTCGTCCACGAGCAGCACCCGGAGCTCCTCGACGCGATCCGCGGCGTCTCCGAGGAGACCACCACGGGGGTCAAGGCGCTCCGTCGGATGCAGCGCGACGGTGAGCTCGGCATGCCCGCCATCAACGTCAACGACTCGGTGACCAAGTCGAAGTTCGACAACCTCTACGGCTGTCGTGAGTCCCTGATCGACGGCATCAAGCGGGGCACCGACGTCATGATCGCCGGCAAGGTCGCGGTGGTCGCCGGCTACGGCGACGTGGGCAAGGGCTGTGCACAGGCGCTGGACGGCATGGGTGCCACGGTGTTCGTGACCGAGATCGACCCGATCAACGCCCTGCAGGCCGCGATGGAGGGCTTCCGCGTCGTGACGATGGACGAGGTCGTGGACCAGGCGGACATCGTCGTGACCGCCACCGGCAACATGAGCGTGGTCACCCACGACCACGTGCTGCAGATGAAGGATCACGCGATCCTGTGCAACATCGGTCACTTCGACACGGAGATCGAGACCGAGGCGCT
Source organism: Nitriliruptoraceae bacterium (assembly GCA_007120485.1). Lineage (GTDB taxonomy): Bacteria > Actinomycetota > Nitriliruptoria > Nitriliruptorales > Nitriliruptoraceae > SKTG01. The sequence goes on along the minus strand of SKNP01000443.1, from coordinate 352 downwards.
CCGCGCCTACGAGTGGACCAACATCAAGCCGCAGGTGGACTTGGTCCACCTCCCGAACGGTCGCAGCGTGCTGCTCCTGGCCGAGGGGCGGCTGGTCAACCTGGGCAACGCCACCGGTCACAGCTCCTTCGTCATGTCCACGTCGTTCACCAACCAGGTGCTCGCGCAGATCGAGCTGTGGCGCAACCACGAGCGCTACGACCGCGATGTCTACGTGCTGCCGAAGCACCTCGACGAGGAGGTCGCCCGTCTGCACCTGGAGAAGATCGGCGCCCACCTGACCGAGCTGTCCCCGGAGCAGGCCCGCTACCTGGCGATCGAGCCGACCGGGCCGTACAAGGACGACGCCTAC
>SKNP01000246.1 GCA_007120485.1 Nitriliruptoraceae bacterium | reverse complement strand
TGATCGAGCCGTCGTTCACCTCGGGTCGGGCCGAACGTGAGCAGTGGAACGACGCCAACAACACCCTGGCGATCCGCCCCGGCGAGGTGATCGCCTACGAGCGCAACGTCGCCACCAACGAGGTGCTCGACGAGGCCGGTATCCGGGTGCGGACCGTGCCGTCGTTCGAACTGCCACGCGGCCGCGGAGGCCCGCGGTGCATGAGCTGTCCCGTCCGGCGGGCACCGCTGCGCTGAGGCTGACCCACGACACGGCGGTCCGACGGGGCCGTCAGGCTCGCGGCACGGCGGTCCGAGGGGGCGCTCAGGCTCGCCGGCGGCACGGAGGCTTGACCGCTGCGGGAGGCCGCCGTAGCGTGCGCCATCCGTACTGCAAACCTTTGTTCCAGCAGGGTTCTGGTGTTCTCACGCCGGGAGCGCGGTGCGGTGGGAGGGTGCCCCGTGGCAGGTCGGTCGATGCGCGCGGCGGTGTTCCACGGCCGCGGTGACGTCCGGATCGAGGAACGCCCGGTCCCCGAACCCGGCCCCGACGAGGTGCTCCTCCGCGTCGCCGCCACCGGCATCTGCGGCACGGACGCCCACGAGGTCCAGCACGGCCCGTCGCGTGTCCCGATCGAGCGCCCGCACCCGGTCACCGGCCACCAGGGTCCGATGGTGCTGGGCCACGAGTTCGCCGGCCACGTGGAGACCGTCGGCACCGAGGTGTCGGCCCTGCACCCCGGGCAGCTGGTCGCCTGCGGTGCCGGTGTGGCGTGCGGCGGCTGCCGCTGGTGTCGAACGGACCGGCCCAACCTCTGCGATCGCTACCACACGGTCGGGTTCCAGCGCGACGGCGCGCTGGCCGAGTGGTGCGTCGCCCCGGCCAGTGCGTGCGTAGCCGTCCCCGACGGGCAGCTGACCCCGGACGCGGCCGCGCTCGCCCAGCCGATGTCCATCGCCGTCCATGCGGTCCGCCAGGCCCGGTTGGCAGCCCCCGAGCGCGCGGTCGTGGTCGGCTGCGGCGGTGTCGGCGCGTTCCTGGTCCACGTGGCCAGCCGGGACGTCGAGGTGGTGGCGGTCGACCTCGATCCGGCCCGTCGGGACGTGGCCGCGTCCCTCGGGGCGCACGGGACGGTGGCCCCGGACGAGCTCACCGCCCTGCCGGCAGCGTCCCGGCCCGACGTGGTGTTCGAAGCCACCGGCAGCGCCGGGGGGCTTGCGACCGCGGTCGAGCTGCTGCCGCCCGGTGGCCGTCTCGTCCTGGTCGGCATCCAGGCCGGAGGCCCCGGGCTCGATGCGACGGATGTGACCCTGCGCGAGCTCGAGGTGATCGGGACCAACGCCCACGTCGTCCACCGCGATCTGCCCCGCGCCCTCGAGCTGTTGGCCGCTCGCCCGGACCCGTGGGACGACGTCGCGCCGGTAGCCATCGGCCTCGACCAGCTCGTCGACGAGGGGCTGGTGCCGCTCATCGAGGGCCGTGCGACGGCGATCAAGACGCTGGTCGATCCGTCGAGCTCGGTCAGCCGGCCGACCCGGATGGCCTGACCATGGGGTCCGGACAGCCGTCGAGCGGGAGTCGGTAGATGGTCGGTGCGGTCCCGGCACTCCTCGCGGCGGTCGGCTTCGCGGGGTTCCAGTTGATCAACCGCCGGGCGTTGGCCGGTGTCGACGTCTACCGCGGGACGGCGACGTTGCTGCTCGTCTCCACGGTCGTGCTCGGCGTGGTGTCGCTCGTGAGCGGCGAGCTGTCGTTGGTGCTCGAGGCGCCGGCCAGGGCGATCCTGTTCTGCGCGGCCGCCGGCTTCGTGCACTTCTTCTTCGGCTGGACGCTGCTCGGTATGGCCCAGATCCGGGTCGGCGCGGCCCGTGCCGGCATCATGGTGGGCACCGTGCCGCTGTTCGGCGCGCTGCTGGCGGCGTTGTTGCTCGATGAGTCGCTGTCGGCGTTCGACGTCACCGGGTTGCTGCTGGTGGTTGCCGGCGTGGGGGTCGTGGTCAGCGCGCGGGGGGCACCCCCGGCCGGCTCGCAGGGCAGCCCGGCCATGGGCGTGCTCGCGGGGCTGGCGACCGCCGCGTGCTGGTCGTTGTCGCCGATCCTGATCCGGCAGGGGCTGGAGGGGCTCCCGTCACCGGTCACCGGCGCCGGGGTGGGGATGGCCGCATCGGCCGCCGGGTACGGCGTGCTGCTGCTGGCGACCCACCGCGTCGCGGCGCGACAGGTCGTGACGTCGCGAACCCGACGGCTGTTGCTGGTCGCCGGCGTGGCCGTCGGATTGTCCATCTGGATGCAGTGGACCGCGTTCGACCTCGCCCCGGTCGCGGTGGTGCTCACCCTGCTGCAGCTGACCCCACCGCTGGTCGTGGTGTTCGCCACCCGGTTGGCGGGCGAAGTGCTCGGCCCGGCCCGCTACCGGGTCGGCATCGGCACCGCGGTCACGGTCAGCGGCTCGCTCCTGCTGATCCTGACCGGTTGACGGATGCGGTCGTCGACCGCGCGGGCCGGGCTTGGTCGGTCGTCGACCGCGCGGGCCGCACTTGGTCGGTCGTCACCGTGGGTTGCGGTGTCGGCCAGCTACGGGGCCGCGGTGCGGTCCGACCACCACCTCGGTCGGGCCCTGCGCCCGTACGGACGCCATGAGGAGGTAGACGAACAACGCGAGGCTGCCGAGCGTCACCGTGGCCACGAGCCAGCCCAGGGCACGGGGGACCGACCGCTCGCGCCACGCGATCCAGCCCCAGCCGAGCAGCAGTGCGAGGTAGAGGTCCACCAGCGTCACCTGGCCCCAGGCCAGCGCGAGCAGGGTGGCGCCGTCCTCTGGGAAGGAGGCCACCGTGAAGGCCCGTGCGATGGCGACCACCATCGCGAGCACGCCGGCGACGGCGGTCATGCGGATCGCGGTCAGCGCCATGTGCTGCTCCCTGCGTCGGGACGACCCGGTGCCGTCCGCGCGGGGTTCGGACCGGAGACGTCGTCTGGCCGTCGGGCGAGTGGCCGGCGGCCGCGGCCGGGGGAAGCGGCGACCCGTCGGCCGGGGTGCGGCTGTCGTGCGGCCGTCGTGCAGCTGGGGTGCGGCTGTCGTGCGGCCGAGGTGCGGCTGTCGTGTGGCCGGGATGTGGCCGTCTCGTGGCTGGGGCGTGGCCGAGGTGCGGCCGAGGTGCGGCCGGGAGGCGCGCGCGAAGCGTTCGAGGCCTCGCTGTCAGAGCACGCGTCGGGGGCGTCCGTCCCGGATCTTCGGTCCGGGTCTTGACAGGGCTTCGGACCGCCGCGTACCGTTACGCAATCGTTTGCACCGGCTCGTTCGTGCCGAGGTGCAGGCGCGGGAAACCAGGCGGATCGATACCGGCGTCGTCCGGAAGGGAGCGTGCGGTTCATGGCGGAGTTCGCGCAGAGCAACATCGCGGCACCGGGGATCCAGACGGTCGACTGGGAGGAGCGCGTCGACGTCGAGCGTCTGCGCCGCTACCGCTCCGAGCGCGCCCGACAGGCGCTGGAGGCCAGCGACCTGGGTGCCCTGCTGGTGTTCGAGTCGTCCAACATCCGGTACCTGACCTCGACGCACATCGGGACCTGGGCCTACAACAAGACCGAACGCTGGGCGCTGCTCACGCGCACCGGCGAGCCCTGGATCTGGGACTTCGGCTCCGCGGCCAAGAACCACCGGCTGCACTCGCCGTGGCTCAAGCCCGAGCAGTCGCGGGGCGGCAACGTCGGCCTCCAGGGGGCCATCGCGCCGGAGACGGGCCTGCCGAAGGACGCGGCGCAGGAGATCGCGGCGGTCCTGCGTGACGAGGGCGTCGCTGACCTGCCGATCGGCGTCGACATCGCGGAGATCGCGGT
>SKNP01000212.1 GCA_007120485.1 Nitriliruptoraceae bacterium | reverse complement strand
GTCCACGACCAGCTGCTGCGCGGTGGGCTGACGGCGGAGCTGGCCCTGGCCGACGGGACCCCCGTCTACCTCGTGCCGGTGCGCGAGGCCTGGAACGAGGTCCCGCTCGACTGGCCCGGTGTGGGTCGGGCCGGCCAGAACCGCGGCCCCGGCCTCGACGGGCCCCGCGCGTCGCTGTCGATCCGGCACAAGCCCCGGTTCGGCCGCTACAAGACGGACCTCGAAGGCGTGCTCAAGAGCCTCGTCCCCGCCTGACCGCAGCACCCCCGCGATCCCGGGCCCGAGTCGGTCGCAACGCCCACCTCACCCGGTCAATCGTCGTCGGGATCCATCGGCTCGACCCAGCCGTCCTCGCCCTCCGGGCGGACGTCGCCGGTCGTCTCACGCAGCCTCGGTGGACCCTCCTCGGGGCCGATCGCGATCAGGCGGTCCTCGGCCTGCAACCGGTACGAGCGCCGGGGGCGGTAGACCCACCGACCGGCTCGTTGGACCGCCAGGACCTCCATGCCCGTCTCGGTGTGGAGCTCCAGTTCACCGAGCGACCGACCGTCGGCGGCGCTGCCGGCGGCCACCACGGCCTCGGCCACGATCTCGTCCGCCTGCGCCAGCGCCGCCGCGATGATCGGGTGCGGCGGACCGTCGTCCTCGATCACGCGGCACATCGACTGGGCGCTGTCGACGATCCGCTCCGACGCCGCGGCGAGATGGAGCATCCCCCGCAGGTCCTCCGGGTCGTCCAGCTCACCGGCGGCGCGGAGCACCCACCCCTCCAGCTGGTGGAACAGCTCATCGGAGGCGTCCTCGATCACGCTCACCTCGGTGGCCAGCGTGCTGTCACGCAACAGGATCGCCGAGTACGCCAGCCCGACCGCGACCTCGGAGACGTTCTTGAGCTCCACCACCAGGTCGACGGCCCGATCGAGGTGCGACAGCTGGCTGCGTTCCGGCGGCGGTGGCAGGTCCCTGGCCGGCGCCCCCGCCAGGACCCGGAGCTGATCCACGCCGTCCCGGGGCCCCTGGAGGAACAGCACATCGCCCTCGCGCAGCACCTCCTCACCCTCGATCCCGTACACCCAGTCGACCTCACGACGGATCGCGATCACCCACATGCCGGTCCGGGCCGGCAGCTCCAGGTCGCGCAGCGAGGCACCTTCGAGCTGGTTGTCCTCGCGGATGCGCACGCGGGCGGTCACCTCGGCCGCGTGGCGCAGATCGTGGCGTAGCTCCGCCGGGACCCCCAGGTTCCGCAGCACGACCCGCGCGATGTCCTCGGCCGAGTCCGCGATGCCCTCGATCGACACCGCCATCGACAGCACGCCCGCCAGTTGGTCGGCGTCCTCGCGCGTCCGAGCCGCGATCATGCACGTCGCACGCAGTTCCACCAGCAGCTCATCGACCTCATCCTCCAGCCGGAGCACCTCGCGAGCCATGGCGTCGTCGCCGAAGAAGATCGCGGCGTAGGCCAGGTCGACCATCAGCTCGGCCGCGTCCTTGGCCTCGACCAGGAGGTCCTTGACGGTCCGACGGTTCTTCATGCGAGGTCCCTCACGGTCAGGTGCTCAACGGGAGCAGGGTGATGGCGGCGAGCAGGCACAGCACCCCGGTCAGGTCCATGGTGGCGGTGACGATCGGGATCCCGTGGTTGTCGGGATCGAACCCGAAGCGGAACGAGATCACGGCGGCCAGGTAGGCGGCCCCCGCCAGGATCGGCAGCGCGAACAGCCCGGCCAGCAGGGTGATGCCCAACGTCATCGGCAACGACAACGCCTCGACCCCCGGCACCAGGACCGCGGCTAGCCACCCGGCCGCGCCGACGCCGCTGAACGCCAGCAGCGCCAACAGCGCGGTCAGGGAGACGTCCAGGACGGCCAGCTTGCCAGGGCGTAGTTGCGCCTGAAGCTGGCCGAGGTGCAGCTTGGAGGCCAGTCGGCTGGAGAGCATGCCGCCCAGCGAGCCACAGTTGGCGATGAACGGGGGGATCAGGACGAGCAGCGCGGCCGCACCGAACTGTTCCTCCGCCCGCGCTTCGACGACGACCCCGGCGAAGACGTCGATCGTGACCGCGATGGTCAGCACGACCAGGGACTCGCTGACGATCCGCTTGACCCGGGCATCGTCGGCGCGCAGCCCGAGCACGACCGCGACCACCCCGACCACCAGCCCGACGGCTCCCAGCGAGGTCGACAGCACCGACACCTCCAGCACGAAGGTGGCCACCAGGAGCGCCGGCAGGGTCACCAGATCACCGGTGGCGGTGATGATGGGTGCACCGACGTCGTCGAGGTTGAACCCCACCGAATCCGAGCGTCGAGCCATGGCGATCACCACCACGAACAGGACCACGGACGACAGCAGGCCACCGACCAGGGAGATCGCGACCAGGTCCAACAGCGAGATCGTGCGGAGCCCCAGCGCGGCGCTGATCAGCCAGGCGAGCACCCCGGCCTGGGTCGCGGACGCGAAGCTCAGGATCGTGGAGGCTTCGACCTGCCGACGCAGGTAGCTGCCGCGGGTCAGCTCGCGATGGAACTCGCCGGTGAGGATGCCCGTCGCCAGGCGTGAGCCAAGCGCCCCGAAGATCGCACCCCGCATCCCGATCGCGGCGGGGATCAGCGCGAGCAGGCCGGGGATGCCCTCCAGCCGCTCCTCCGCCGACGCCAGGACGATCCCGGCGATCAGGGTGGCGCCGAGCCCCAGCGCCAGGGCGCTGCTGCCGCTTCGGATGCTGCGGGATTCCTGCGCCCAGTACCCGCGGACCTCGCGGGTCGGCAACCCGATCAGGCGACCGAGCGCCTTCAGCGCCCGAGGCGTCCTCGGGCGGGGGATCGGCCGTGTGGCCATGCCGGCCTCCCTCGCCGCAGCTGGCCGAGGACGTCGGGATCGGGTCCCCGTCGATGCCGGCCGATGTCGGGGCGCAGGGTAGTCAGCTCACGTCGGAACGGACCGTCACGGCTCGTTCCGTTGGGGACCCGAGCGGTAGGCTCCCGGCATGGATACCTATCGCGCTCCCCTCCGTGATGTCCGCTTCGTCCTCGAGCACGTGACCCCTCTCTCGGAGCTCACGGCGCTCGACGGTTTCGCTCACGCAGACCCGGACCTGGTCGCCGGGCTGTTGGAGGAAGCCGGCCGGTTCGCCTCCGAGGCGATCGCCCCCACCAACCGTGTCGGTGACGCCGAAGGCGCCCGGCTCGTCGACGGTGGCGTCGCGACGCCTGAGGAGTTCAAGCGCGTCTACCAGCAGTACGTGGACGCCGGCTGGGGTGCGGTCCAGCACCCGGCCGAGTACGGCGGGGGCGCGTTCCCCCTGCTCGTCGCCAACGTGGTCAAGGAGTTCATCACCAGCGCGAACATGGCGTTCTCGCTCGGGCCGCTGCTGACCACCGGAGCGGTCTACCTGATGCAGCACCACTGCTCGGACGAGCAGCTGCAGACCTACGTGCCCAAGCTCGTCTCCGGCGAGTGGGCCGGCACGATGAACCTGACCGAGCCCCAGGCCGGCTCCGACGTCGGCGCGGTCACCACCAAGGCCATCCCGCAGGACGACGGCACCTACCGCATCACCGGCCAGAAGATCTACATCACCTTCGGTGAGCACGACCTGACCGACAACATCATCCACCTCGTCCTCGCGCGCCTGCCCGACGCGCCGCCGGGCACCAAGGGCATCTCGCTGTTCATCGTGCCGAAGGTGCTGGTCAACGACGACGGCTCGCCGGGTGAGCGCAACGACGTCGAGGTGGTGTCGCTGGAGCACAAGCTCGGCATCCACGCCTCCCCGACGTGCGTGATGGCGTTCGGCGAGAACGGCGAGGGCGCCGTCGGGGAACTCGTCGGCG
>SKNP01000051.1 GCA_007120485.1 Nitriliruptoraceae bacterium | reverse complement strand
TCGGCGCGATCTGGGTCGGGATGATCCTCGGCCACTGGTACCTGGTCGAACGCCGTCTCTCGAACCGCTACATGGTGTGGATGGCGTGGACCAACGTCGCGGCGATCGGTGCGGGACTGGGGTCGGTGCTGCTGTCCGGCCGCAACCCGGCGCCGTGCGAGGGTCTGCCGGCCGGCGGCCCGTACGAGCAGTGCGCCATGATGTTCGCGCCGGTCCTGCGCATCGGGGCGATGACGGTGATCCTCGGCCTCGGTGTCCTGGCCCTGCTGGCGCTGATCTCGGGCTTCAACGTCAAGCTCGCCAAGGAGGGTGGCCGGTCCATCCAGGCGTCGACCGGGATGTTCTACCTCGCCGTCATCCTCGCGCCTGCGGTCGAGTTCGCCGCCAAGGTGCGGTTCTTCTGACGCGCCGCGGCGTCGCAGCCCGTGGCGCTCAGGCCGCCGCGCTCGAGCCCGCTGCGCTCAGCTCGCCGGCTGGTCCACCCGCGTCGCCAGCACGAACCCGTCGTCGATCGGCAGGATCGCGGTCGAGAAGCCGGGTTCCTCGGCGATCGTCTGGAGCGCGTCGGCCAGCCCGTCGGCGTCGTCCCCCGGCTGCAGGGCCCCCCGGATCAGCAGGACCCCGCCGATCCGCAGCAGCCGCCGAGCGTGCTGGATCAACTCGGTGGTCGCTGCCGGGGACCCCTGGAGCAGGACCAGGTCGTACCCGCCGTCCGAGAGCCGCGGCAGGACCGTCGACGGATCCCCGAGGATCGACCGGACGCGGGCGCGGACCGGCGACCCCTCCAGTGCGGTCGTGCTGAGGCTGTGGGCGTGCGGGTCCGCTTCGATGCTGGTGAGGACGCCTCGTTCGGGCAACGCGGTCGCCAGCCACCAGCCGGAGACGCCGCCGCCGCTGCCGACCTCGACCGCGGCGGCCGCACCGACCGTCTGCACGGCCCATCGCAGCAGCGCGCCGACCTCCGGCGAGGGCGGCGACAGCGAGGCAGCTCGCTCGCGGGCCTCGTGCACCAGGTCCGGTTCCGCCGCCACCAGGCGACGGACCTCGTCGAGCAGCTGGGAATCCACGTCGCTGGTCACCGTCCTGCCCCCTCGCATCCGTGGTGGCCCACGCTACTGCGTGGGCCACGCCGACGCCGTCGTGACGTGGCCGCTCGCACGGTTATGCTGCGCCGGACCGGTGATGCTGACGGAGCGCCTGTGACGTCCGACCGAGGAGAGCACGGCATCGCGCCCGAGCCGGCCGTGGAGCTCGGCCCCCCGGCGGGGCCGCCTCGGCCCTCGGCGCTGGCGACCGACGTCCTGACCCCCAGCGTCCCGAACCTCAGCGTGCCGAACGCCGACCTCCCGATGTCCGACCTGCCGGACGCCGGCCTTGCGGGTTCCGACCGCGCGGGTGCCGCACCGGGCGACGGGGCCGCACCGGGCGACGGGGCCGCCGGGACACCCGCCCTCCTGGACGCCGACTCGCCACCGGCCGGCGATCCGGCCCCGTCCTGGGACGAGATCGCCGAACGCTACGGCAACACCGTCTACACGATGGCCTACCGCCTCACCGGCGACCGGGATGAGGCTCGCGACCTCGCCCAGGACGTGTTCGTCCGCGTCTACCGCAACCTGGACCGCTACCGCCCCGGGACCTTCGAGGGCTGGCTGTTCCGCATCACCAAGAACCTGTTCCTCGACCGCCTCCGCCGCCGTTCCCGGCTGCGGTGGGAGCCGCTTCCCGACGAGGAGTGGCGGCAGCCGGCCGAGGCCGGACCGGGCCCGGCCGAGCGGGTCGAGGAGGGCATGCTCGGCGGTGACCTGGAGGAGGCGCTGCTGCGCCTGACGCCCAGCTTCCGGGTCGCGGTCGTGATGTGCGACGTGCAGGGGTTGTCCTACGAGGAGATCGCGGTCGCGACCGGCTGGCCGATAGGTACGGTGAGGTCCCGCATCCACCGCGGCCGTCGCATGCTCCGCCGGGAGCTCGGAGGGGGGAGCCATGGCTGAGCGTCACGTCAGTGGCGACCGCATCTCCGCGTTCCTCGACGATGAGCTGTCCGAGGAACGCGCGTTGGCGGTGACCCGCCACCTCGCCGGCTGCGACACGTGCCTGACCCAGCTCGAGGAGCTGCGTGCGACCCGTGACGCGCTGCGTGCGCTGCCGTCGATGTCGTTGCGTCCGATCCAGCGCGGGCTCGACCGCCGTGAGCACCTGCGGCGCCGCGTCGGCGCCCGCGTCCGCCTCACGGTCGCTGCGGCCGTCCTGCCGCTGGCGCTGATCGCGGCCGCGTACGTGGCCGGTGGCGCGGACGGTGACGTGGCCCCCTCGACGGAGCTGTTCCTCGTCGAGCACGTGGCGCGGACCGGTGGGGGCCCCGTCCCAGCGCCGATCGGGGCGAGCGACCGGTGAGCGCCGGCCGCCCCTCGCCCCGTTCGCGGGTCGTCCTGCTGGTCGTGGCCACCTGCCTGCTGCTCCCGGCGACGGCGAGCGCCGATGCGCCGGCGGCCACCGAGCCGGAACGATCGATCGATGAGCTGTTGACCCGGGCGGTCGAGGTCACCGGCGAACTGCACTACGAGGGGCAGGTGGCGGTGGTCAGCATCGCGGAGGACGGCCCCCGTCTCGCCGCGCTCAGCGTCACCCGTGCCGAGGGCGGCCTGCAGGTCGGTCAGGCCGACGGTGATCAGCTCGGTCGCACCGGCGGCGAAGGGTTCCTGCAGTCCTCGTCCCGGCTGCTGCGCGTCGGTGGGATCGAACGGGTCCCCGATCAACTCGACCGGCTGCGGACCAAGTACCGCCCGGAGCTGACCGGCGTCGTCGACCTCGACACCGGGCCGGCCACCGCCGTCGCACTGATCGACCGGGACCTCGGGGTGGTCCGCGAGCGGCTGTACGCCGACATCGCCACCGGCCTGATCGTGCGTCGGGAGACGTTCGGGGCGGATGGAGATCCCGTGCGGCTGGTCGCCTTCACCGAGCTGCAGCCGGGGACCCCGGAGATCGGCATGCCCTCCAGCGACGGCCGCGACGTCGAGGAACGCCACGTCGAACCGCGCGAGGTGGCACGGCTGCGCGAGGAGGGGTTCGAGGTGCCGGAGACGCTCGGTCGCGGCTTCGAGCTGCTGGCGACCCTCGACGTCCCGGACGCCAGCGTGCCGACCGCACACCTGGTGTACGGCGACGGGCTGTACACCGTGTCGGTGTTCCAGCAGCTCGGCCGGCTGGATCGTCGCACGGTCGGCTCGGCGACCGAGCTGACCACGCCCGACGGTGGCAGCGTGTGGCGATGGCCGGGGTCGGAGCCGCGTCGGCTGGTGTGGACCGGGGACGGCACGACGTTCACCGCCCTCGGTGACGCTCCCACCGACGAGCTGGTGGCGGCCCTGGCGGTGCTACCGACCGATCCGGCGCCGGGGCTCGGCGACCGGTTGCTGCGTGGTCTCCAGCGGCTGGCCCGTGGCCTGATGCCGGGGTAGCCCGATCCACGGCGACCGTCGAGGTGGTACCCACGCGGATGATGCTCCGAACCTTCAGCGTTGCAACAGATGAGGCGGCGAGGTCGCCTGGCGCACCGGACGGGCGTCCGGCGCCGAACCAACCAACGATGGACACCCGGACGCTGATGCCCGAGGTGCGGACCACACCGGCGAGCCGCGTCGGAAAGGCGTGACGTGACCTACGACCGTGACGAGTGGCGCCGCCCGTGGCGTGCCGAAGAGCTCGACCCCAGCCAGCGGGCCACGTCGGCGACCGGGGTCGGCCCGACGCCGCCGCTGGGCACCTGGGCGCGTCCCGACGGGACCGCCGGCGCGACCCCGGTGGCCGGGGTCGACCCCGCGGAGCCGATCGCCCGGTTC
>SKNP01000162.1 GCA_007120485.1 Nitriliruptoraceae bacterium | reverse complement strand
CCGCCGCGGAGCGCGAGGCCGCCGAACAGCTCGACCGGGCCGCGTCCGAAGCCGCCCGGGCCGTCGCCGAGGGGCAAGCACGACGCGAGGAGCTCATCGCCAGCGTCGCGGAGCTGCGGCACGTGGAGCAGCACCACCGCCAGCACCTGCGTGACCACCTCGAGGCGAGCCTGGCGATGCTCGACCAGGTCGAGCCGGTCCCACCGCCCAGCGAGCTGCCGGGCGCCCCGGCGCCGGACGGCACCGGGGCCGCGCTCGACGCGCCGACGACCGCGGAGACCGAACGGGCTGCGGGGTCGGTTTCACCGGACCAGCCGCTGCCACCCGATGCGCAGGACGCGCCGGTTCCCGAGGCACACGACGTGGAGACGGCGGAAGCGGTCGAGGCCGCCTCCGCCGAGCACATCTGGGACGCCTGGAACGTCGACGACCGCGAGGAGCCGGAACCGCCGGTCGGCGCGGGCGCCCCACCGCCGCCACCGCCACCGTCGGAGACACCCGCGGACCCGTGGACGGCCACACCCGAGCGATCGACGCCGCCCGGCGACGCGCAGGGTGCGTCGGACGCCGCCGACGAGGAGCCCGACGACCAACCGCTCTTCGGCGGTGGTGCGGCGGACGCCGGCGATGAGACGGAGGATGGTGCCGCCGACGACACCGGCGGTGGACGCCCGGATCTGACCGTGCGGGTCCGCGACGAGCCGTGATCCTGCTCGCCGTCGCGGCGCTGCTGGTCGCCGGTGCGTTGGTGCTCATCGGGGTGGTCACCGGCTCGCTTCCGGCGTTGCTGGGATCGATCGCGGCGGCGGCGATCGCCCTGGCCGTGCTGGCCGCCGCGGTGATCCGGGCGCACCGACGCACCGCTGCGGGACCCGACGCGCCTGCCGGAGCGGCGGATCCGAGGCCGGGTCAGCGCCCAGCGTCCGACGAGGGTCGGTCGGGCCCCGTGTCCGACGACGGTCGGTCGCGTGCCGACCCGGAGGATGCCGACGACGCCTGAGCGACCTGCCGCGCGCCGAGCCGGGCTGCGCGCTCGAACGGATGGTCGCGGTAGCCGTACCGGGCGGCCAGCCAGGCGTAGGCCACGATCATGGTCGGGCCGAACCGTTCGGTCTGGCGGACGTGGACGGTCTCGTGCGCGAGCAGGGAGGCCGGCGGCTCGTCCCGTCGGCTGAGCACGACCTGCCCGATCGTGTTGGCGTCCGCGCCGACGCTGCGCAAGGCAGCCGCGGAGACGCCGCCGACACCTCGTGCCACGAAGCAGTCCAGCTCGGCGTCCCAGCGCGGACGACGGCCCGCGAGCAGCGCCAGGACGAAGCCGATGAGGGTCATCGGCCCCGCCCATACAGCGGCCGCGATGCGGCCCGGTGGTGTGGTCGGTCTGGACGGCACCCACGAGCTCAAGCGCCGTCCCAGCGCCCCCGGTGGGCGCCGGGGCGGGATGTCGGCGGCGGCCGACGCCGGTGTCAGCGTCCCTCGGCGGACCGCCGCCGCCTCCGTCCGTTGGCGTCCGACCCCGATGATCCCGACGACGATCGTGGCCGTCAGCAGACCCCGCAAGAGCCGTGCCGGCAGCGCGCTCACGCGCGGATCGCGATGAGCGCGGTGCCGAGCTCCCCGAGATCGACCGATGTCCCGTCGGCGACGGGCGCGCGGTGCAGCGAGGTCGCGAGCACCTCGCGGGCGATCGCATCGAAGTGCCCGCCGGCGCCGAGGTCCGCGTCCAACGCGTCCGGCTGGACGGAGACGACCAGCTCGATCCGGTCGTCGAGATCCAGGCCCGCGGCCTTGCGCTGGTCGTTGATGGCGCGGATCAGCTCACGCGCGGCACCCTCCACCTCGAGATCGCGGGTCAGGGAGGTGTCCAACGCGAACGACACGCTCGCGTCGTTGGCCACGGCCCACCCGGTGCGTGGACGTTCGACGACCTCGAGCATCTCCGCCGTGACGGTGGCGGGCTGTCCGTCCACCTCCACCTGAGCGAACCCTTCGGCCTCCAGCTGCTCGGTGAGGGCGGTGGCCGCCTCGGGCGACAGCGCCTGCAGCGCCGCAGCCACCTGCGGTGCCTGCTTCTGGAAGGCCGGGCCGAGCGCCCGGAAGTTGGGCTTGACGCTGCGCTCCACCAGCTCGCCCGTGCCGTCGGAGAGCTCCACGGCCTTGACGTTGAGCTCCTCGGCGACCCCGTCCAGCAGCTGTGCCAGACCGGCGCGCTCCGCGCTGGGCACGCTCACCAGGGCACGAGCCAACGGTTGGCGCACCTTCACCGCCGCGTCGTTGCGCGCCTGCCGACCGAGCTCCACCACCCGACGTGCCGTCGCCATGGCGGCGCGCAGCGGCTCGTCGCGCCACTCGTCCTGCGCCGCGGGGAAGTCGGTGAGGTGGACCGATCCGGCTGCCTGCGGCTCCTGCCCGCGCGGGGTGACCACCAGGTCCTGCCACAAGCGCTCGGCCAGGAACGGGGTGAACGGTGCCAGCAGCTGCGCCAGCGTCGTCAAGCAGGTGTGCAGCGTGTGGTACGCGGCCCGCTTGTCCTGCGGAGCCTCGGCCGCTGACCGCCAGAACCGGCGGCGCGTGCGACGTACGTACCAGTTCGACAGGTCGGCGACGAACCGCTCGATCGCCCGTGTCGCGGTCGACACGTCGTAGCGGTCGAGCGCACCGTCGACGGTGTCGGTCAGCGCCGCCAGTTCCGCCAGCACCCAGCGGTCGATGGCCGGGCGGTCCCCGACGGCCGGTGCGGCCGCGTCGAGGTCGAACGCGTCGATCGCGGCGTAGGTGGTGAAGAACACGTGCGTGTTCCACAGGGTGAGCACGAACTGCCGGACCACGTCCTCCAGCGGTTGGTGGCCGACCCGGCGGCTGACCCACGGGTTGCCCTCGGCGAACATCAACCACCGGACCGCGTCCGCGCCGTGGCGCTCCACCAGCTCCCACGGATCCAGCACGTTGCCCACCGATTTGGACATCTTGCGGCCGTCGGCGTCGACGATGTGGCCGAGGCACACGCACGTCCGGTACGAGCTGTCACCGAACAGCAGGGTCGACTCGGCCAGCAGCGTGTAGAACCAGCCGCGGGTCTGGTCGATCGCCTCGCAGATGAAGTCGGCGGGGTAGTGCCGTTCGAACTCCTCCTGGCCGGTGTGCGGGTAGCCCCACTGGGCGTACGGCATGCCGCCGGAGTCGAACCAGGTGTCGGCGACGTCGGGGATGCGACGGGCGACCTCGCCGCACGCCGGACAGGGCATCGTCACGTCGTCGATGTAGGGCCGGTGCGGATCGAGGTCGGTGTGGTCCTCGCCCGTCAGCGTCGACAGCTCCGCGCGGGAGCCCACCACCTCGACGTGGTCGCAGGCGCCGCAGCGCCAGAACGGCAGCGGGGTGCCCCAGTACCGGTCGCGGGAGAGCGCCCAGTCGACGTTGTTCTCCAGCCAGTTGCCGAACCGGCCGTCGCGGATGTGCTCGGGGTGCCAGTCGATTGACGCGTTGTTGGCCAGCAGCTCGTCGCGCTTGGCGGTCGTGCGGATGTACCAGGACGGCTTGGCGAGGTAGAGCAGCGGGTGCTTGCACCGCCAGCAGAACGGGTAGGTGTGCTCGTAGGTCTCGGCGCGCAGCAGCAGCCCGGCCTCGTCCAGCCAGGTGATGATGTGCGGGTCGGCGTCCTTGACGAACGAGCCCGTCCACGGCCCGTGGGTGAACCGCCCTTGGAGGTCGACGGGGATGAAGACGTCGAACCCTTCGCGCTTGACGATGGCGTGGTCCTCGATGCCGAACCCGGGGGAGATGTGCACCAGGCCCGTGCCCTCCGAGGTGGTCACGTAGCTGTCGAGCAGCACGAAGCGCTGGTCGCGT
>SKNP01000218.1 GCA_007120485.1 Nitriliruptoraceae bacterium | reverse complement strand
CTCGCGGCCATGCCGCCGACGGTCCTCGCCGCGGCGGCCGGGCTCTCCGACGTCGCGCCGAAGCGCTACCTCATCGCCGACGCGATCGGCGCCCTCCTGGCGTTCGTGATGGCCGCCGGCGTCGGGTTCGGGCTCGGCCGCGCCTACCAGGAGGGCGGCATCTGGCTGACCAGCATCGGCGTCGCGTTGTTCGGCGTCGTCATCGTGCTGATGACGCTGTGGATCCGCCGCGAAGGTGACCGCCAGGAGGCCGAGGAGCGACGCGCCGGCCAGCCCGGTCCCGCGATCCCCTGAGGTCAGCGAACCCGGAGCATCCGACGGGCCTGGGCCTCGAGGGCGGCGACCCGCTCCTCGATCGGCGGGTGGCTGGCGAACAGCTTCATCGCCGCCCGTCCGCCGAAGGGTGCGTGGATGAACAGGTGCTGCATCGCCTGGTTGGTCTCCGCGGGGGTCGCACCGGCTCGCAACGCCCGGGGATCGTCGGCAGCCGCACCCAGCTTGTGCAGCGCGCTGGCCAACGCCAGCGGCTTGCCGGTCAGCTCCGCACCGGTGTGGTCCGCCAGTGACTCGCGCGAGCGGGTGACGGCCGCCTGGATCAGCAGGGCCGCGATCGGCGCGAGGGCGACCAGCAGCATGATGGTCAGGAACGGGCCGCCGATGCGACCATCGAGCCACGCACCGAGCAGCAGGGCAGCCCTGACAGCGCACCCAGCAGCACGGCGGTCTTCACGCCCTTGCCCATGGCCTCCTCCTCCAGGTCGATGGACGTCACCGTGGGGCG
The DNA here is from genome assembly GCA_007120485.1 of Nitriliruptoraceae bacterium. Classification (GTDB taxonomy): domain Bacteria; phylum Actinomycetota; class Nitriliruptoria; order Nitriliruptorales; family Nitriliruptoraceae; genus SKTG01. The sequence continues at coordinate 3,076 of SKNP01000218.1, read as the reverse complement.
TCGTCGATGGCTGGCGAGGTGGTGCGACCGGGCCTCTCGACCCAGCCCCTCACGTCCTCCGGGGCGCCCGCCCGACGTGCGGGAGACGACCGGTCCGCCACGCCGGAGCCCGGCGGGTCCGGACGCGACCTCGACCGCGGCGCCGGGGCGCTGGTCCGTTGGCCGAGCCGGTGGCGACCTCGCCGACCGGGGAAGACCCGCGTCACCGCGGACCCGGGAGCCGGCGAGGCACCGCCGGCGCGTTCCGCGAGGCCGTCACCGAACACCGACCGTCGGGTCGGTCGTCCGGTGGACGAGCCACCACCTCGAGGTCAGACGGTAGGGATCGCTGCCGTCGGTTCCAGCCCGCTGACGGTCGGGCGCGCAAAGGACCTTCGACGACCGGACTCAGCCTCCGGTCGCCAAGCTCGTCAGGGACGAGAAGCCGCTGACCAGGCCCGGCAGGACCCCGAGCACGACCGTGCCCACCATCAGCACGACGACCACCGCGGAGAGGTTGAACCCGGGCTGCAGGGTGGGCAGGCCCTCACGCGCCTCGTCCATCCACATGGTCTTGATGACCCGGAGGTAGTAGAAGAACGCGATCACGGAGTTGAGCACCACGAAGCTGCCGAGCACGACACCGAACACCGTGATGTCGACGGCGATCGCCTCGAGGATCGCGAACTTGGCCCACAGCCCGACCGTGGGCGGCGCGCCGCCGAGCGAGAGCAGGAACACCGTCATCGCGAGGGCGAGCAACGGGCTACGTGCGGACAGCCCGGCGTAGTCGGCGATGGAACGCAGGCCGGTGCGCCGGTTGACGGCGACCGCCACGCCGAACGCGCCCAGGTTCATCACCGCGTAGGCGATGAGGTAGAACAGCACGGCCTGAACCGCGGCATCGTTGACCGCGATCGCGTCGGACCCGGAGCGGGCCAGGCCGAACGGGACCAGCATGTACCCGGCCTGGGCGACCGAGGAGTACGCGAGCAGGCGGATCAGGTCGCGTTGCTGGAGCGCGATGAGGTTGCCGAGGGTCATCGTGATGATGGCCAAGATGCCGAGCACCGGTGCCCAGACGTCGGCCACGGGCTCGAACGCGATGAACGCCACCGCCATCAGACCGGCGAACCCGGCCGCCTTGGAGGCGACGGCCAGCATCGCCGCGACCGGCATCGGGGCACCCGCGTAGGTGTCCGGTGCCCAGAAGTGGAACGGCACCACGGAGATCTTGAACCCGAAGCCGACGATCACCAGCATCACGCTGCCGAGCAGCAGCGGGACCGTCGAGGCGTCGCCCTGGATGGCCTGCGCGATCAGGTCGAGGCGGGTGGTGCCCGTGAACCCGTAGATCATCGACATGCCGAAGAGCATCAGGGCGACGGACAGCACCCCGATGAGGAAGAACTTGAGCGCGGCTTCGGAGGAGTAGAGGTCCCGCTTGCGCAGCCCGGCCATCACGAAGGCCGGGATGGACACGGTCTCCAACGCGACGAAGAGCAGCAGCAGGTCGCGGGACGACGGCATCAGCAGCATGCCGATGAACGAGGTCAGCAGCAGGAAGTAGTACTCACCCTGGAAGTAGCGACCTTCGGCGAAGAACCGCCAGCTGATCCCGAGGATCGCCAGCAGCGAGCCGAGGAACAGCAGCTTGAAGATCACCGCGTAGTCATCGACCACGAACATGTCGTTGAACGTGGAGCGCTCGTCGCCCCACAGGTACAGGGTGAACCCGATCGCGACGATCGTGCCCAGTGCGGCGATCGGGTTGACCAGCTGCTTCGCATCCCCACGCAGGGCGAGGTCCGCGGCCAGCACGATCAACGCCGTGACCGTCAGCACGATCTCCGGCATGATCGCGATGAAGTCGATCGGCATCCTCAGCGTCCTTACGTGTCTCGTGGGTGGGCATCACCCGCCGCCGGTCCCGTTGGGCCGGCGGCACGGGTCAGCCGGCCAGGTAGCCCATCAGCGTCTGCACCGCCGCATCCTGCACGCCGAAGACCAGCACGGGCGCGACGCCCAGGGCGATCACCAGCACCAACAGCGGCGTCCACGACACCCACTCGATCGCCTTGACGTCATCGAGCGGCTCGTTGGCCCACCGTTCCAAGGGCTCCCCCAGGTTGATGCGCTGCATCAACCACAGGAAGTAGGCGGCGGTCAGCACGGTCCCGATCGCGGCGAACACGACCAGCACCAGGTACAGACCCTGGAAGTCGTCCGCCAGCCCCATCCCCGGGCTGATCGCCGCCCACATGGCGGTGAACTCACCCCAGAAGCCGGCCAGACCCGGGAGCCCGAGCGAGGCGATCGCCACGTAGGCGAACATCACCCCGTACTTGGGGATCTTCTTGATCATCCCCCCACCGATGACGGCGATCTCACGGGTGTGGTAGCGATCGTGCAACGACCCGGCCAGGAAGAACAACATGCCCGTGATGACACCGTGGGCGATGTTGCCGAACAGGGCCGCCTGGATCCCGGCCTCGTTCATCGCCGCGATGCCGAGCATGACGAAGCCCATGTGGCCCACGGAGGAGAACGCGATCAGCCGCTTGACGTCGGTCTGGGCCAGGCAACACAGCGAGCCGTAGATGATCCCGATCACCGCCAGGACGCCGATGATCGGCGCGAAGCGCACCGCTCCCTCGGGGATGAGCGGCAGCGCGATCCGGACGAAGCCGTAGGTGCCCATCTTCAGCAGGACGCCGGCCAGCAGCACCGAGCCGACGGTGGGGGCTTCGGTGTGGGCGTCGGGCAGCCAGGTGTGGAACGGCCACATCGGGACCTTGATAGCGAACCCGAGGAAGATCCCGAGGAAGGCCCAGGTCTGGAAGGTGGTGCTACCGAACGGCGCCATCGCCGACAGCTCGGGGATGCTCCAGGTCTCCGCACCGGCCTGGAAGTAGATCGCCAGGAAGGCGATCAGCATGAACACCGACCCGAACAGGGTGTAGAGGAAGAACTTCACGCTGGCGTAGTCGCGCCGCGGTCCGCCCCACATCCCGATCATGAAGAACATCGGGACGAGGACCAGCTCCCAGAAGATGAAGAACAGGATCAGGTCGAACGCGACGAACGTGCCGGCCAT
>SKNP01000437.1 GCA_007120485.1 Nitriliruptoraceae bacterium | reverse complement strand
GCGGCCAGTTCCTCGAAGTCGCCGCCGAGGTGGAGCGTCCCGGCCTGACGCGCGTCCGGCGCGGTCCAGGGCACCTCACCGCGGACGACGAAGTCGACCTTGGCGGCCGCGGGGCCGTACCGCCAACGGCCGGCACGGCGGCGTTCCCGTTCCGGCAGGTGGTCGCCCAGGATCCAGGCGAGCCCGGTCGGGGTCGTGTCGAACAGCGCGACGCGGGCACGAGGCAGGTCCGCGAAGGAGCTGACGTGGTGGCCGGTCACCACCTCGGAGCCGAGGTCCTCCAGCAGCGACACCATCGCCTTCCAGATCGCCTGCGAGCCGCCGCGCGCCACGGGCCAGCCGTGGACGTGACCGGCGGCGGCGAGCAGCAACCCGACGGCGGTGGTCAACGGACGATCCAGCCGCGTGACCGCGTGTGCGGCGATGCCACCGAACAGCGCGCTGCCGGCCGGCGTCTCGAAGGATCGGGCGCTGACGGTCGCCGGCAGCAGGGCCGGGATCCCGGCGCGGGCGGTCGCCAGCGGGTGGTGGGGGACCCCGACGATGGGCCCGAGCAGGTCGTCGCCGAGCGCGTCGAACCGCCGCGCGGCCGCCCCGACCAACCGGTCCCAGGCCTCGCCGTCCGCGCCAAGCCCGGCGACCGTCTCCTCGAGGTCGCGGTGGACCACCCCGGCGGTGCCATCGTCCAACGGATGCGCCGCCGCGATCGGTGCGTGGCACCACTGAAGCCCGTGCTCGGCCAACGGCAGGGTCCGCAGGAACGGCGACCCGGCGCCCAGCGGGTGCACCGCCGAGCAGTGGTCGTGCAGCAGGCCGGGGACCTCGGGGTCCTCGTAGGTCCGGGTACCGCCGCCGGGTTCATCGTTGCGTTCGAGGACGGTGACCTTGAAGCCCTCGCGTGCGAGGGTCAGCGCCGCGGCCAGTCCGTTGGGGCCGGCCCCCACCACGATCGCATCGGGCTCGCTCAGCCGGGTTCGTGCCACATCACCCTCCATCGTCGCTCGCGGACCCTAATGGGCCGACCGTCACGACGGCTGCCGCGGGAGCTGCAACCCATCGGCGTTCGACGGCCACCCGACCGCAGAGCAGCCCTGATGGCCGCCGCGCAGGCGCGTCAGCGACGTGCCCGCCAGGACAGCTCGACATCACACGCGTCGAGCAGGGCCACGAGCGTGCGCACGGTCGGGGTCCGACGCCCGGACTCGTAGGCGCTGATGTTGGGCTGGGCGATCCCGGTGCGCTCGCCGAGCTCGGTCTGCGACAGGCCGGCATGATCCCGGGCGTCGCGCAGCACCTTCGCGACGTCGAGCGCCTCACCCACCGCGCACGGCCGAAGCCAACTCGTCGGCGAGCTTCTCGAGATCACCGGTGTCGAACGCGACGAACGAGTCGTAGCGCAACTGCAGGAAGATCCCGTCGTCGGATTCCGCGAGCGCGAGTTCCAGCGGGAACCGTTCGCCGCGCAGGGTCCACTTGGTTCCGTCTCGCTTCAGCAGCACGTGTCCCGGGTTGCGGACCGCCGGGTCGAAACCCAGCGCCTCGACGCGTTCCACCGCGGCATCCAGCAGCACGGGCTCATCCACGTTCCGCTCGACCGCGTGCCAGCCGTCCATGGTCTTGCTCATCGGGATCTCCGTCCGGGGCTTAGATCGCTCTGGATATGGCACGATATCCCTTGGGATATACATGTCAATATGCACGCTGCCCCGGCGCAGCTTCACAGGATGCGCTCGCACGACGGCCGTTCGCAGGGCATGTCCGCCCATCATCGACGCGCCCACCGGGACCTACTCGGGTCCACCGCCATCGACGCGCGGCGTCGCCGACTCGGTCGGCTCGAACTCCGGTACCGGCGCCGGGTCGGCCAGCCCCAACCGGACGAACACCAGCGGAGCGAGCCCGCCGATCCACGCCCCGACGAGCCCGTAGCGGATGAACCGCAGGATCAGCTCGATAGGGCTCTCCCCACCGGGGAACGCCGCGCTGAGCCCGAGGTAGATGGCGGCCACGCCGACCAGCCCGACCACGACCCGCGCCACCCGACGGCCGATCGGGCCACGATGGTCGAAGCCGCCGCGCGCCACCAGCAGCGCCCCGCCGATCCCGAACCCGGCCAGCGCACCCGCAGGACCGACGACGCCGCCAGCACCGGTCATCGCGTCCAGGTCCACCACCGCTGGCCAGTCGAAGTGGACGTTGATCAGCCGGGTCGAGAGCAGCAACGCCGGCGCGATCAGTGCGAACGACGCGGCCAACGCCGCGAGGATCCGCTCGAGCGTGCCGACCCGCCACCACCACCGGCTGACCCGCCCCTGGAGCGCCAGGAACGCACCCACCAGGACCAGACCGACCGCCACCCCGACGACCATGTCCTCCAGGAAGTGCACGCCAAGGTGGATCCGTGACCAGCCGATCGCGAGGATCAACGCGATCAGGCCGATGCGGACCGGCCACGGACGCAGCAGGCCGGCGAGCAGACCCCAGATCGCGGTCGCGTTCTGCGCGTGACCGGACGGCAGGCCGAAGCTGGTCTCGGTCACCCCACCGAGTTCGGGGCGGAAGAAGCTCGGCCGCGGCGTCGTGAACGCGAGCTTGAGGATCCCGTTGACCCCGGCGGTGACCAGAAGCATCACCCCCAGCCGCACCCCCAGCCGCCGGCTGACCGCCCAGTACAGCAGCGGCAGCATCAGCAGGTAGAACTCCTCGTCCCCGAGGAAGGTGACCACCGCCCACACCGGGGTCAGCCACGGCGCGGTGTCCTGGAGTCGTTCGGCGCGTTCGAGTTGGCCGTCGTAACGCCGCGGATCGGCACCGTGGATCGTGCCTCGCTCGGCCGCGCGTTCCTCCACCACCTCGACGACCCGGTCGGGGTAGTCGGTGATGATCCCGTGCGCACCGGCGTCCAGGATGCGGTGCATCTGGTCGCGGTCGTTGACGGTCCAGACCTGCATGTCCGTGCCGAGCCGTTCGGCGGCCCGCACCGACCGCGGCGTGACGACGCGTCGGTCGCCGTGGTCCTCGGGGATCTGGAACACCTCGCCGGGTGGCGACCACCACGGGTGCAGCCCGGCGAAGTGGAGGTAGAGGAAGATCTCGGCTTCCGACTCCGGCATGTTGGTCGGCACGTCCGGGAGCTGCTCACGGACGGGTGCCAGGTAGTCCTCGTCGAACGACGCGACGATCACCGAGCCGTCGTCGCGCCCGTACTCCTCGACCAGGTCGATGGTCGGCTGGATGATGTCGGTGCCGCCGTCGGTCTTGAGCTCGATCACCAGCGGGGTGTCGGGGAACGCCTCGAACACCTCCGACAGCGCGGCGTGGCGGACCCCCTGCCCGGCGAACGGGGTGTCGCCGTCCGCGTCCTCCCAGGTCGCGCCGGCGTCCAACGCCTGGAGCTCGTCGAGGGTCAGGTCGGCGACCGCTCCCGACCCGTCGGTGGTCCGGTCGACCGTGCCGTCGTGGATCGTGGCGATCCGTCCGTCGGCGGTGACCTGGAGGTCCATCTCCAACGTGTCGGCGCCGAGCTCCATCGCCGCGTCGAACGCCTCCATGGTGTTGGGGGGTGCGTGCCCCTGCGCACCGGCGTGCGCGATGATCGACACGTCGTCACGGTGGGCCACCGCCGGCGGCGGTTCGATCGGGTCGACCTGCAGCCACGCGGCGGCGATCACCCCGGCCAGCACCGCCAGGGTGACGATCAGCCGCCGTCGCGTCCGCCGTTGCCCGGCCGCGCCGCCGGCCGGGCTGCCCTCGCGCGCCATCGGTCCCCATCCCGCCAACTGCCACGGAACCTAGCCGGCGGTGGGCGTCAGGCGGCGACCCGCCACGGCTCGGTCGGGCCGTGGATCTCCACCAGCTC
>SKNP01000229.1 GCA_007120485.1 Nitriliruptoraceae bacterium | reverse complement strand
GGTTCATCTACCCGATCTGCGGGGACATGCGGACGATGCCCGGCCTGTCCTCCGCACCGGCTGCGGAACGCATCGACATCGACGCCGATGGCAACATCGTCGGCCTGTCCTGACACGACTGTTGACACGACGAGGTGTTCACGATCGTCCCGCCCGACCAGACGTCCACCCCGCCGGCACCGCCGGCGGGGTCCGACGTGTCGACCGCGACCAGGGGCTTGGGTGAGTTCCTGGAGGCGCTGGCCGCCGGACGCTCGGCGCCGTCCGCCGGTGCCATGCTGGCGGTGACCGTCGCCGGCGCGGCGAGCCTGACGGCGATGGGCGCGCGGCTGTCGCCGGTCGCGGACCCGGACGGCGCGGTAGCGGCGGCTGCCGATCGGTTGCGTGTCCGTGCGCTGTCGCTCGCTGACGAGGACCGGGTCGCCTACGGCCAGGTGATCGCGACCCGACGCTCGAGCACCGACCCTCAGGCCGTCCGCGCCCGCGATGCGGCCTGGGCTGAGGCCACGAGGGTCCCGGTCGAGCTCAGCGAGTGTGCCGCGGAGGTGTCCGACCTCGCGGGCGGGCTGCTCCACGATGGCAACCCGAACCTGGCGGGTGACGTGGGCGCGGCGATCGACCTGGCCGCGGGCGCGGCACACGGCGCCGCGCGGCTGGCTCGGATCAACGTGGTTGAAGGTGGGCTCGGTGCCGCGGACGGGCCCGGCGTCGCGTTCCTGGACCGCGTCGACCAGGCGACCGGAACAGCCGATGCCGTCGCCCGTCGGGTCGAGCGAACGTGAGGCTCGAGCGCACCGACGCCCTCGATCCACCTGCGACCGCGATCCCGACGGACGGGGGCGGCCGGACGTGGACGCCGGACGCCATCGAGCGCGCTCTGGCCGACCTGACCCACCGCCGTCGAGGTGGCGGCTCCCGTGGTCCGCATCGCCTCGCGGCACTGCTCGGGGCGATCGGCGACCCGCAGCGGCGGACGGACGCGGTCCGCGTCGTCGGTACGGACGGCAAGACGTCCGTGACGCGCCTGCTCGGTGGCCTGTTGACCGCGAGCGGCCGCCGGGTCGGCGCCACGACCTCACCGCACCTCGAACGGGTCGATGAACGGATCCGGTTGGACGGCGCAGCCCTGCCGCCGACGCTGCTCGGTCCAGCGGTGGACGCGGTCCGCGCAGCGCTCCCGCAGGTCGACGCGGCTGGGGAGCCGGTCAGCTTCTTCGAGGTGATCACGGCGACCGCCGTGCAGAGCTTCGCTGATGCCCGTGTCGACCACCTCCTGGTCGAAGCCGGCATCGGCGGCGCTGGTGACGCGACCGCGGCGATCCCCGCCGATGTCGTGGTGCTCACGCGGGTCGGGCTCGATCACCCCGAGCTCGGATCGACCCTGGCGGAGGTCACGTGGGAGAAGGCATCCGTCCTGCCCGTCGGCGGCACCCTCGTGAGCGGGCCGCAAGCACCGCCGGTCGACGAGGTCCTCGCCGAGGTGGTCGCCGAACGCGAGGCGAGGTGGCTGCGGGCCGGTGTCGACCACGGCGTCGTCGACCGCGAACCGGGCGACGACGGGCAACAGGTCACCGTTCGCGGACCGGGAGGCCCCGACGTCGACGTCTGGCTCCCGTTGTGGGGGGCCCATCAGGCGGACAACGCCGCGACGGCGCTCGCCGCGCTGGCGGTGGTCCTGGGGCAGTGGCCGAACCCGGATGAACTCCGCGCCGCGCTTGCTGACGTCGCGGTCCCTGGCCGGACCGAACGGATCGCGGATGCGGCCGGGCCGGAGGTCGTCCTCGATGGCGCGCACGACGCGCCGGCGGTGGACGCGTTGGTCGCGGCACTGGCCGAGCGGCCCGTCGCGGGCCCGACCGTCGTGCTGTTGGGGACCACGGGCGAGCGCGACCCGGGCCCGCTCGCGGCGCAGCTCACCGCGGGTGGCGCGCAGGTGAGGTCCGTGGCCGCGACCTGCGCCGGCAGGCAGCTCGCGCACGAACTGGCGGCCGCTCGGTCGCACGTCGGCCCGGCCGGCCGGGTGGTGGTGACCGGGTCGCTCTACCTCGTCGGTGCCGCGCGGTCCCAGGTGACCTCGGGGCAGCTGGCGGTCCGCTGACGGGGCGGGACGTGGTGAGCCGGTGCCGTGGCCGCGGTGCTGCGCTCAGCCGGTGGGAGACCGGGATGCGGCCACCGTCCGTGTCGGCTCAGGCCGTGAACGTGGCCTTGGACCCTGTCGTGGGACAGATGTCCCGCGGACACTGACCCTGACGGGCGTGGACCGGCAGGGGCCGCGGCCGTGCGGACCTCGGGATGCCGCCGGGGAGAGGAGGCCACCCGAACCGGGAAGCGATGAGCCGTCGGGCGTCGACCGGTCGCCCCGAGGTGGCGCGTGCGCCGCCTCGCACCCGACGGGGAGCAAGTGGCGAGACCGACCCGGCTGTTGACGACCGATGCGTGACAGGTTGGAGGCAGCCATGAACACCAGGAAACGTTCTGCGGCGGCATCGGTGCGAGGACTCGCGCTGCTGTCCGCCGCTTCGTTGTTGCTCGTCAGCGTCGCTGCCCCGGCCTTCTCAGACCCGGTTGGCCCGGACGAGGACGCCGAGGAGCCCGTGGAAGCGGCCGACGTCGAGGCGTCGACCGAGACCGAGATCGAGATCGAGACCGAGACCGAACCGACCGAGTCCGAGACCACCATCGAAGAGGCAGCGCCGCGGGAAGAGGAGGCACCCGACGAGGGCCGATCCACGGCGATGGCGCTCGACGAGCCCGAGCAAGCTTCCGTCGAACCGAAGGTCGCCGGACAGGGCACGCCGACATCCGGCCCGACCAGCCCCTTCGCCTGGACCGGGCGGGGAGGGGACAAGGAAGCTGAATGTGGCAAGACCGGGATGGGCCGGGACCCCGAGGTCGGCTGGATCCACTGGCAACTCAACCAGCTCGGCGACAGCTCGGGCCACGTGCTCCACCTCGGTGGTAGCGGCACCGGCGAGTTCGAGCCCGTTGAACACCCTGCGGCGGTGGCCCACTTCATGACCCCCCACTTCGAGCTCGACGGGCTGACCGCCGAGGTGCGCTTCGAGGGGACGCTCTCGAGCACCGGTAACCCGCAGCTGACCATCTCGGACTGGTGCCCAGCGCCGGTGTCGGAACCCGGCCCCGGGTTGCAGGTGACCAAGGTCGTCGTTGGTGCCTACGACGGCGATGCGTTCGAGTTCACGATCGCATGCCAGGATGACATCATCGTCCGGGCTGGGACGTTCAGCCTCAACGACGGCGACACGGAGACCTTCGACCGCAACCCTGGTGTTGAGTGCACCATCACCGAGACCAACGACCGAGGCGCTGACAACGTCATGGTCAACGGTGCCCCAGGGCACAGCACGACCATCACGATCCCGCAAGAGGGGTACGAGGAGGTCGTGTTCACCAACACGTTCGAGCCGGACGACCAGGACACGGTCCACATCATGCTCACGAAGGCATGGTTCGATGCTGGCGGCGACCTCATCGATGAGCCCGATGGCGAGGAATGGCGCATCTGGCTGACCGGTCAGTCCGAGGAGGGCGACATCGACCTCGGAACCTCGCATGACTTCGAGCCGGGTGAGCGCTACGGCGTCCAGGAGACCTTCGAGGGTGACGGCTTCGAGGCGGTCGACTGCGAGGAGATGAACCTCGACGGGTTGTTCGTCGACCGGGTCGGGCAGAACACCTCCGCGATCAGCGTGGAGCTCGGCGCGGAGGACGGCACCTTCGGTGCGACCAGGGACGGGTACCACCTCGTCTGCAACCAGGAGATCGCGGAGAACGGCAACGGCCCCCCGCCACGCCCCCCACGACCTCCGCGACCGCCACGGCCACCGGAGGACGACCCGCTGAGCCTCGTGCTCGTCAAG
>SKNP01000321.1 GCA_007120485.1 Nitriliruptoraceae bacterium | reverse complement strand
GCGTCGCGCCGACGCTGGTGCCGGGGGGCCCCGCGGCCGCCGGGCTCGACGCCACGGAAGCAGCGACGACCCACAACCGCATCGTCGGGCTGCTCGCCGGCGGCGGGCGCGGCGGTGCCGCCGGGCTGGACACCACCGGCCCGGTACCCGGCGTGGAAGCCCCATGGACCGAACGCCGCGACGAGGCGTGCGTCACCGTCGACGACGCCGGCACCCGCGACCTCGATGACGCGGTGGCGGCCACCTGGGGTGGCGCGACCGACGAACCCGTCCAGGTCGCGGTCCACATCGCCGACGTCGCTCGGGCCGTCGGGGTCGGGTCCGACGCCGACCGCTACGCCCGGGTTGCCGCCTCCACCGCGTACTTCGCGGTCGGCGACAACGCCCCGATGCTGGACCCGGCCCTCTCCGAAGGCGCCTTGTCGCTGCTGCCCGGCCAGGACCGGTGGGCACTGTCTGCCCGCTTCACGGTCGCGTCCGACGGGACCATCGGCGACGTCGAGGTGGAGGGTGCCGCGATCCGCTCCAGCGCGAAGCTGAGCTACGACGCGCTCGAGGAGTGGCTCGACGGCGATGCGGACGCGATCCGCGACGAGGCGGGCGCGGCCGCCGATGCCGCGGAGCAGGTGCTGGGGTCCGCGGTCGAGGCGGCACGCCGGCTGGGCGCGGAGCGGGACGCTCGCGCCACGTTCGAGTCGCTCTTCGATGACGCGCAGGTCGCCCCGGCACTGGTGGACGGCAAGCTCACCACGGTCGAGGCCGAGCCGCACGCCGCCGCCTACCGGTTGATCGAACGGCTGATGGTCGCGGCCAACGAGGCGGTCGCCTCGTGGCTGATCTCCCGCGGCGTACCGGCGCTGTACCGCGCACACACCGGCATCGCCGATGACCGCCTCGAACGTCTGCGCGCCGCGGTCGCGTTGGCGGACGCCAAGGTCCCGGCGCTCGACGATCCCACGGCGGAGACCGAGGCGGTCGTCGGACAGCTGATCAGCGAGATCGACCGGCTCGACGCCGACGGCCGGCCGGACGAACGGGACCTGCTGGTCTCGGTCGTGACGTCCTCGACCGCTCGCGCGACCTACGAGCCGGACCCGTCCGCCCACACCGGGCTGGCGTCCGGTGCCTACACCCACTTCACGTCCCCGATCCGTCGGTACGCCGACCTGGTCGTCCACCGACAGATCCGGGCGGCGCTGGCCGACGAGGAGCCGCTGCACGCCGCGGAGGACCTGCGGGCCCTAGCCGGGTGGCTGGACGCCCGCGCCGGTGGGGTCAACCACCTGCAATCGCGGGAGCGCACCCAGCTCTGGGACCGACTGCTGGACCGGGGGTTCCTCACCGGTGCGGAGCCGGCCACGATCACCGGCATCACCGCCAACGGGCTCCGGGTCCGGCTCTCACGCCTGGGTGTCAGCGGGTTCGTGACCGCCGAGCGTGCGTTGGATCTCGGCCCGAAGGAGCGCGGGACGCTGCAGGTCGATGACCACGGGTTGGACACCACGTCCGGGCCGTGGCGGGTCGGCAGCCACGTCACGGTCCGCTTCACCGGGCTGGATGCGACCGGTCGGCCGAACTGGCGGTTGGGGCCGGCGCCGACGAACTGATCGGCCGGTCACCGGCCCTCGCGGGCCGCCGCGGTCACGCCTCCTTCAGGTCGCGTCGCGAGAACACCAGCGCACCCAGCGTGGCCGCCACGATCCCGACCGCGAGCATCACCAGCATCGGGCCGACGGCGATGTCCTCCACCGGCACGGTGGCGAGCTGACGGAACGGGCTGAGATCGAGCACGGCCTCGGGCAGCTCCAGCAGGCCACCGACGAAGTCCAGCAGGTACGCGGCGAGCACCAGCCCGTAGGTCAGGGGGGCGGTCAACCGTGGTGCGATCGCGACCAACGCGATCCCGAGCCCCAGGGTCAGCCACGCCAGCGGGACCACGTTGGCGCTCGCCAGGACGGCGTCGGTCAACGCGACCGGTGTGCCCACGATCGCGGTCCCGAGCCAGGCGGCCACCGCTGCGGCCAGGGCGACGGCCAGCACGGCCGCCAGCGCCGTGAGCAGGCGGGTCACCAGCCAACCGATCCGGCCGACCGGCCGCACGAGCAGGTGCTCGATCCGCCAGGACGCCTCCTCGTCGCGGATCGCGGTGACCTGCCCCGCGGCGAACACCGCCAGCAGGAGCCCGACGATCGAGAACGCCCACGCGATGACCCCATCGACGGTGTCGATGCCGACGTAGCCCATCTGCGCCAGGAGCTCGACGGTCGTGGGCATCTCGCCGATGGCGTCGCCGAAGTCCCGTGCGAGCAGGCCGAACACCAGGCTGACCAGCCCGATGATCACGATCCACGTCCGCGCCGGTGCGGCGTTGAGGTGCCACGCGAGGGCGACCTGGCTGCGGACCGGTCGTGCGCGAACGACCGTGTCCGAGCCGCTCGAAGCGAACCGCCCGGCATGGAGATCGCGGTGGGCGAGCGGGATGACGGCGGCCAGCAACACCAGCAGGAGCAGTCCGAACGCGAGGAACACCCAGCCACGGGCGGCGTCGGCTTCGTGGAGGAACCCGGTCCATCCGAACGGTGTGGTCCACCACACCCAGTCGGGGGTGCCACTGGCTGCCGCCACCGCCCGGAGACCGAGCGCGAGGCCGAGCACGGCACCGACGAAGCCGACCGCCTTGCGGCGTGACGCCGCCAGCTGGCTCGCCAGAGCGGTCCCAGCGGCCACGGAGGCGGCAAGCAGGGCCATCGCGCCCCCGACCGCCCAGGAGGTGGCGGGATCCATCCCCGCCGCACTGTGGGAGAGGCCCACGACGAGCCCGAAGGCCAGGTGGGTGGTCAACAGCGCCGCCAGCACCGACAGCTGCAGCGCTCGGGGACCGATCCTGCCGGCTCGCAGCGGTTCGACGTGCCCGGCCTCCTCGGCGCCGCGTAGCAGCCGAGCCGTCGCAAGCATCGCCCAGATGGCGATGAAGACGGCGAACAGGCCCCACCGCGACAGGGTGAGGCCTTCGACGGTGGCGGGTTCGATGAACCGGCCGAGCAGCGCCTCGAACGCCGGGATGCCCTCCATCTCGCGGAGCGCCTGGAGTTCGGCCTCGGAGCCGTGCCGGTCGTCGAAGGTCGCGATCACCCCGGCGCCGATCCCGGCGAGCGCGACCGTCCACGCGATCGCGCCGTTGCGGAGCAGCCGCAGGTGGTGGCGGTAGACCCGCCACCAGATCGCGGCGGGTGACCGCACGTCGATCACGTGCGGTCCGGTCTGGGTCGGGGACGTCGCGGTGTCGCCGGGACGTCGGGGGGTCGTGGTCGCCATCACCAGGCTCCTTCCCGTCGTCCGCAGCGTCAGCTGCCCGCGCCAGCGGCCACGTCAGGGGACTCGTCGTAGAAGGCGTGGAACAGTTCCTCGAGCGATGGCTCACGCATCTGGATCGAGGGGACGTGGGCCTCGGCCAGCGCCTTGAGGAGCGGGTCGGTGGACCCCGTCAGCTGCAGGCGGATCACCCCATCGGCGATGTAGACGTCCTCGACGCCCGGGACACCCTCCAGGTCGGGAGGTGTTCCCTCGTAGGTCGCCTCCACGGTGTGGGCGTGCAGGTGCCGCAGGTCGCCCAGCGTGCCGTGCTCGACCAGGACGCCCTGCCGGAGGACCGCGACGCGGTCGCAGACCGCCTCCACCTCGCTCAGGATGTGGCTCGACAGCAGGATGGTCTGACCGCGTGCCTTGGCCTCCCGCAGGCAGTCCTGGAAGGTGGCCTCCATCAGCGGGTCCAGGCCGGACGTCGGCTCGTCCATCACCAACAGCTCCGACCGGGTCATCAGCGCCGCGATGACGGCGATCTTCTGCCGGTTGCCCTTGGAGTAGGACCGGCCCTTCTTGGACGGG
>SKNP01000303.1 GCA_007120485.1 Nitriliruptoraceae bacterium | reverse complement strand
TCCAAGGAGGTCAAGGACTTCCTGCCGTTCTTCCCCCTCACCATCGAGGTCGAGGAGCGGATGTACGCCAACGGTCGCATCCCCGGCTCGTTCTTCAAGCGTGAGGGACGCCCGTCGGAGAACGCGATCCTGGTCTGTCGCCTGACCGACCGCCCGCTGCGGCCCACGTTCGTCGAGGGGCTGCGCAACGAGGTCCAGGTCGTCAACACGATCATCCAGACCACCCAGGTCGACCCCTACGACGTCGTGGCGATGAACGGCTCGTCCGCCTCCACGATGCTCTCCGGGCTGCCCTTCGAGGGGCCCGTCGCGGCGGTGCGCTACGCGTTGCTGCGTGACGGCTCGTGGGTCGCCTTCCCGTCATTCGAGGAGTTGACGGAGGAGGCCGTGTTCAACATGGTCATCTCCGGCCGGGTCGAGGATGACGGCGAGATCGCCATCCTCATGATCGAGGCCGAGGCCACGCGCGACTCGTGGGTCAAGGTCGACATGGGCGGCACCGCCCCGACCGAGCAGGTCATCAGCGACGGCATCGAGTCGGTCAAGCCGATCATCAAGCAGCTGTGCGACGCACAGCAGGCGTTCGTCGACCAGGTCGGTCGCACGGTCGAGGAGTACCCGCTGTTCGTCGACCACTCCGACGAGGTGTTCGACCAGGTCTACGCCGTCGCGGCGAGCAAGGTCGAGGACGTCTACCGCCAGGCCGACCTCGGCAAGGCGGACAAGGACGCCAAGCTGGCGGAGATCAAGGCTGAGGCGGTCGCCGAGGTGGTGGCCAACGGGCCGGCTGACCTTGATGAGGGCCAGCGCAGCAAGCAGGCGGGCGAGGCGTTCCGTACGACCGAGAAGAAGGTCGTGCGTCAGCTGATCGTCGATGACGGCATCCGCAGCGACGGCCGCGGGCTGACCGATATCCGAGAGCTGACCGCGGAGGTCGGGGTGCTGTCCAAGACCCACGGCTCGGCGCTGTTCCAGCGCGGCGAGACGCAGGTCCTGTCGGTCCTGGCCCTGGGTACCACCCGCGAGGGCCAGCGGCTCGACACCCTCGACCCGGAGGACGAGAAGCTGTTCCTCCACCACTACAACATGCCGCCGTACTCGACCGGTGAGGCCGGCCGGGTCGGTTCGCCGAAGCGGCGCGAGATCGGCCACGGTGCTCTCGCCGAACGTGCGCTGATCCCGATCCTGCCGGATCAGGACGAGTGGCCGTACGCGATGCGCGTCGTCTCCGACGTGCTCAGCTCCAACGGTTCGACCTCGATGGGCTCGGTCTGCGCCGCATCGCTCGCGCTGATGGACGGGGGGGTCCCGACCCACGCGCCCGTCTCGGGCATCGCGATGGGGCTGGTGTACGAGAACGGCAAGTACACCACCCTGACCGACATCCAGGGTGTCGAGGACTTCTTCGGCGACATGGACTTCAAGGTCGCCGGACCGAAGGAGTTCATCACCGCGTTGCAGCTCGACACGAAGCTGGCGGGCATCCCGGCGCAGGTGCTTCAGGACGCGCTGCTCCAGGCACGCGACGCCCGGATGGAGATCCTGGACGTCATGAACGACGCGCTGCCGGAGCCCCGTGCGGAGGTCGCCGAGACCGCCCCGCGCGTGGAGATCGTGCGCATCCCGCAGGACAAGATCGGTTCGGTGATCGGCCCGCGCGGTGCGATCATCAAGGAGCTGGTCGAGGTCACCGGCGCGCAGATCGACGTGGACGAGGAAGGTGGCGGCGGCGTCGTCAAGATCTACGCCGACTCCAAGGCCGTCGCCCAGGACGCCCTCGACCGCATCAACGCGATCGCCAACCCGCAGCTGCCGGAGAAGGGCGAGCGCTACCACGCCACGGTCGTCAAGACCGTCGACTTCGGTGCGTTCGTCTCCCTGACCCCGGGCACCGACGGGCTGCTCCACATCTCGGAGCTGTCCAAGATGGCCGGCAAGCGCCTCGGTCACGCGGAGGAGGCCGTCGACGTCGGTGAGCAGGTGCTCGTCGAGGTGCTCGACGTCCTCGATGGTGGCCGCAAGTTCAAGCTGCAGTACGTCGGTGACAAGGCCGGCGCGGAGGAGACGCCCGAGGCCACCTCGGACGCGGGTTCCGACGAACCGGCCGGTGACGATGCCGGCAGCGATGACCGCGGTGGCGATGACCGCGGCGGCCGTGAACGTGGCGGTCGCGAGCGTGGTCGCGGTGGTGACGGCGGTGGCCGTGACCGCGGCGGTGACGATGCGCCGAGCGGCGAGGCTGCCGGTGACGACACCGGCGGTGGTCGCCGTCGTGGCGGTCGTGACCGCGGCAAGGACGATGGCGGGAAGGGCGACGGCGGCGATGGCGGGGGCGAGCGCACCCGCACGCGCACCCGCAGCCGGTCGCGCGACCGCGACTGACACCACGCAGCACCGGTAGACCGCGAGGGCGGCCCCACGGGGCCGCCCTCGCGGCGTCAGTGACCTACGCTGAAGCGTCCCCGCGGCCTGCCGATCGGTCGTGGCGAGAAGGACACCCGTGGACCACCAGCGCACCACGCTGACGTCGGGCGTCACGGTCGTCACGGAATCCATCCCGTCGGTGCGGTCCGTGGCGCTGGGGATGTGGCTCGAGGTCGGTGCCCGCGACGAGACGGCCGAGCAGGCCGGCTGCTCCCACTTCCTCGAGCACCTGCTGTTCAAGGGCACGAGCCGTCGCAGCGCGCGGGACATCGCGGAGGAGCTCGACGCGGTCGGAGGTGAGATGAACGCCTTCACCTCCAAGGAGCTGACGTGCTTCTACGCGCGCGTGCTCGATCGCGACCTGCCGTTGGCGTTCGACGTGCTGGCCGACATGCTGGTCGATGCGCGCAACACGCCGACCGACGTCGAATCCGAACGCGAGGTCGTGCTGTCGGAGCTGGACCTGCTGCACGACACCCCGGACGATCTCGTCCACGCCGACGCGGCCGAGGTCGTGCTCGGCGATCATCCGTTGGCGGCTGAGCCGCTCGGCACGCTGGCGTCGATCCGCGGTCTGGACCGTGACACGATCCACGACTACTACCTCGAGCGGTACCGCCCGGAGACGTTGACGGTCGCCGCTGCGGGGAACCTCGACCACGATCACGTCGTCAAGCTGGCGGACGAGTTGCTGGGCGACCTCGGTCGCTCCGGTGGGAGCCGCCCCGTCCGGGTCGCGCCGACCCGCTACCAGCAGGGTGAGGTCCGGATCCGCGAACGGCCCAGCGAGCAGGCACACGTGGTGCTGGGAGGCGGGGGACTGGCGCAGGAGGACGACGATCGGTTCGCCCTGCGGGTGCTGGACACGGTGCTCGGTGGTGGGATGTCGTCGCGGCTGTTCCAGGAGATCCGCGAGGTCCGTGGTCTGGCGTACGCCACCTTCAGCTACGCGTCGTCGTTCACCGATGCTGGGCTGATCGCGGCCTACCTGGGCACGGCCCCGGGGAAGGTCGACGAAGCGCTCGCGGTGCTGCGTGACCAGTTCGGCCGGGTCGGAAGCGATGTCACCTCGGAGGAGCTCGACCGCGCCAAGGGCGCGCTCTCGGGTGCGGTGGTGCTGGGGTTGGAGGACACCGGATCGCGGATGTCGCGGCTGGGTCGCCAGGTCGCGACCGGCGCGGAGGTGGTCACCGTCGACGACGCACTGGCACGTATCGACGCGGTCGATCTCGACGACGTCCACCGGGTCGCGGCGCGCGTGTTGGCTGGCCCGCACGACCTCGCCGTCGTCGGACCGTTCCGCCCGGACGAGCCGGACCGGTTCCAGGCCGCGGTGGCCTGACGATGCCGGCGGTGACAGCATGGCAGGAGGTCGCGGACCGGGTCTTCGTGCGCCGCTACGACCCGTTCGACGTCAACGTGACGGTCGTCGCCGGCGAGCACGGCACCCTGCTGGTCGACACGCGGACGACG
>SKNP01000417.1 GCA_007120485.1 Nitriliruptoraceae bacterium | reverse complement strand
CCGACCCGCTACGAACCGGCCCCGAACGACTTCCTGTCGCCGACCCTGGTCGAAGCGGAGCTGCAGCTTCGGGTCCTCGGCCCCGACGAGGCACGTCCGTGGCTGTCGGGCTTCCTCACCGACCCCGAACCACTGCTCGCGCCCGTCAGCGTCCCCGATCGCGCGGACCCGCAACTGGTCCACCGCGACGGGCTCAACCTGTCGCGGGCGTGGGGGTGGCGCCGCATCGCCGCCGTGCTGGACACCGACGATCCGTTGCGCGCGGACGCGATCGAGGCGTCGCGGCAGCAGGTGGCCGCCTCCCTACCTTCGGTCATCAGCGGCCGGTTCGTCGGCGACCACTGGTTGCCGACCTTCGCGGTGCTGCTGGCCGCGAGTCCGCCACCGTCGTAGTCGAGCTGCCCCCAGCGAGCCGGGCGCAGCGGAGCGCGGCCGATCGTGCGGTGATCGTCAGCGCAGGGGGACCGCGAGCTCAGGCACCGCGCGGGCGAGACGGTCATCGGTCGTCAGCAGCGAGCAGCCGAGACCACGGGCGGCCGCGACGTACAGCGCATCCCGTGCCGCGATGTTCGCGCACATCCGCCATGCGGCCTCCAACAGGGCACCGTTGATGGGCAGGCGCCGTACGTCCAGCGTCGACAGCCGTCGCAGGAGCTCGTCGACCTCCGCGATCGTCAACACTCCTGCGCGGTTGAGTCGGGCGAGGCCGGAGAAGACCTCGGCATCGAGATGTGCCACGGTGACCAAGGCCGCGTCGGCGTCATCGACGAGCCATCGACGAACGCGCTCTCCGGCGTCACTGCGGATGAGCAGGTCGATGGCCGCAGAGGCGTCAACGGCGAGGATCACGGGAGCTCATCGCGAGCATCGCGCAGCGCTGCCGCGCCGGAGGCGTCCCGGTGTCGAGGCAGGTCGTCGAGCTGTCCGATCCAGTCACCGAGCGATGGAACCGCGGTGGAGCGTTCGAGCAGGTGAGCAACGTAAACCTGAAGGCTGACGCCAGCATCCTGTGCACGCCGCTTGAGTTCGTCATGCGTCTCGGAGGAGATCCCACGGATCAGTAGGTCGCCCATCGCGCTGTCCCTCTCGTTCGCGGTCGACACCTGCTATCGGAACGATATCTCACCCGTGCGACAGGAACCAGGGACGACCGACTCGCGGTTCGGCACCCGGCCGGCGAGACCCGCCAAGCCGACCTGGTGGGCTTCCCTCCAGCGACGACGGGACGATGCACGGACCCGGCCGCTCGAAACGGAGAACGGCCGGGACACCCGCTCAGGCGTCCCGGCCGCAACATCCGTACAGCCCTCTCGCGAGGAGCGAGCGAGGGCGGTGGCGGAGGGAGAGGGATTCGAACCCTCGAGACCCGAAGGTCTACCCGCTTTCGAGGCGGGCGCACTAGGCCGGACTATGCGATCCCTCCAGGGACCCGCGTCTGCGGGCGAGCGGGAGGGTACGCACCCGGCCGCTCGGGCGGCAACCGCGGCCGCCCGATCCACCCGCGAACCAACCGCGCCGAGCTCACCGCCGAACCGGCCCCCGCCCGGACGCACCGGCCGAACCCACCCGCCGGCGGTCCCGCGCCCCTCGCCGGTCAAGGCTCGGTCGTCCGCTCCCGGCGGCGGTCGGCGAAGAACGCCCGCAACCGCTCGGCGGCCTGCTCGGCTGCGACGCCACGGACCACCTCGACGTCGTGGTTGAGGCGCGGGTCCCGGGGGATGTCGTAGAGCGCACCGACCGCACCGGCCTTCGGATCATCGGCGGCGAACACCAGCCGGTCCACCCGCGCGAGCACCAGGGCGCCGGCGCACATCGTGCACGGTTCGAGCGTGACGTAGAGCGTGCAGCCGGTCAGCCGCCAGGTGCCCAGCTCCGCGGCCCCGGCACGGAGGGCCAGCATCTCCGCGTGTGCGGTCGGGTCGGTGTCGACCTCCCGGCGGTTGTGGCCGCGGGCGACCTCCCGCCCGTCACGCACCAGCACCGCGCCGATCGGCACGTCGCCGTGCGCCGCGGCCGCGTCGGCCTCGGCGAGCGCTTCGGCCATCCAGTGCTCGTCCATCGGCCGTGAGGCTACGGGCAACCACGGGGGCGCGAGCGAGCGGGGCCGCGAGCGAGGGCGCGAGGAACCTCGCCGGGCAGCCGGCCGCCACGCCGAGTTCACCGACCCAAGGGCCGCCAACCGTCGCGTCGATGTCACGGACCCCGGCAGCCGGCTGTCACCGCGTGGTCATGCCTCGACGCGTGCGGCCTCGCGGGCGAGCAGCATCCGCTTGCGGGTGGTGCCCCACCGGTAGCCGCCGAGCTCGCCGGTCGCCCGCAACACCCGGTGGCACGGGATCAGCGTCGCGACCGGGTTGCGGCCCACCGCCGTCGCGACCGCCCGTACGGCATCCGGTCGACCGGTGGCGCGGGCCACCTCGCCGTAGGTGGTGACCGATCCCGACGGCAGCGACAACAACGCTTCCCACACCTTCAGCTGCAGGTTGGTGCCGACGACGGTGGCGGTCAGCGGCCGATCGCTCGCCGCGCCCTCCACGGCCGCGGCGAGGTGGTCGGCCACCGCTCGGGTCGCCTCGGCATCGGGGCGGTGCCGCGCGTTGGGCCAGGTGGCGGCCAGCTCGTCGGACGCACGCACCTCGACGGCCGCCGCATCGACCTCGTCGTGGAACGCGAGCGAGAGCACCCCCCGGTCGGTGACCGCGATCGCGGCCAGTCCCAGCGGGGTCGGGTGCACGGCGTGGCGGATCGTCAGGCCGTCGCCGCCGCGGCCGAGCTCACCGGGCGTGACGCCATCCAGGGTGACGAACAGGTCGTGGAGCCGACCGGCCGACGACACGCCAGCGGCGTGCGTGGCGTCCAGGACGGTGCCCTGCTCGCGGAGCAGATCGCGGGCGGCGGTCGCGGACAGCCACCGCAGGAACCGCGATGGGCTCGTGCCGGCGAACCGCGAGAACGTTCGCTGCAGATGGCTGGGCGACAGGTGCTGGGCCGCCGCGACGTCCGCCAGCCGGGGCTGGTGCTGGCGGTGTTCGTCGATCCACCGGATGGCCGCCGCGATCCGCTGGTAGTCGAGCTGCCAGACGTCCGGGCGAGCGGTCGGCTCGGTATCCGGCTCGGTGAGGGTCGGCATCGCGGTGGCTTTCGGTGGTAGGTGGCGGGTACCCGTCGCGGTGGGCGACGGTGACGGCGAGCGGCGGTGGCGGCGACGGCGGGCGGCGGTGGCGGCCGCCAGCACGACAGGGTCCGGCGAGGGCGGGGCGGCCACCGTGCGCTCGGCGGGGGTCGACGTCGGCACGAGCGGCTGCCACCGGGCAGTGTCGCGGCCAGCGACGCCGGTGACGACCCGGAACGTGCACCATGCCCGGCGGCGACGGACCCACGGTCACCTAGGACGGATCCTGGTAGGCGTACCCCCGTAGCCTATCTGCGGGTACCCTGTCGCCACCGGTGAAGGAGCGGGATGTGCAGGGCTACAGCGGTCGCGAGGACGAGCTCCTCGGGCGTCTCCGACGTATCGAAGGGCAGATCCGCGGCTTGCAGCGCATGATCGAGGAGGATCGCTACTGCATCGACGTGCTGACGCAGATCTCGTCGGCCACGCAGGCGCTCCAGGGAGTGGCGACGACCATGCTCGACGACCACGTCCGGCACTGCGTCCGCGACGCGATCGAGGACGGCCCCGACGCCGCCGACGAGAAGGTCGACGAAGCCCTCGCCGTCATCCATCGCCTCATCAAGCGTTGATCCCCGACGTCCAGCACCACGTACCTCTGCATCCCTGCAACCTGCGACGACACCAACTTCCGACGAGCCATCGCAAGGAGGGCCCGATGCCCGCAGCACCACGCACCTACCACGTCCCGGAGATCTCCTGCGGCCACTGCAAGGACGCGATCGAGGGTGAGGTCGGTCAGCTCGACGGCGTCGCCGAGGCGGTCGTCGACATCGACAGCAAGACCGTGACCGTCGACGGCATCGCGTCGGACGAGGCGAT
Source organism: Nitriliruptoraceae bacterium (assembly GCA_007120485.1). Taxonomy (GTDB): domain Bacteria; phylum Actinomycetota; class Nitriliruptoria; order Nitriliruptorales; family Nitriliruptoraceae; genus SKTG01. The sequence continues at coordinate 9,700 of SKNP01000417.1, read as the reverse complement.
CCACGCCGCGATCGAGGAAGCCGGCTACGACGTCGCCGAGGCGTGAGCGCCGACGGCCGCACCTGAACCGACGTCGCCGAGGCGTGAGCGTCGACGGCCGCACCCGATCGACCCCGTCGGCGTCGGCCGTCCCCAACCGGCGCCGACCGACGACCGCGCCGTCGCACCGAGGACGTAGCCTCCCCGGCCATGTCCTCCGCTCCCGCCGCCGTCCGGTTCCCGGGGCCACCTGCGCTCGGCCGCAACGTGGTCGTCGGTCCCGATCAATCGGCACCGGAGGCCTACCGCGCGGCGCCGCGGGTGCGGATCGACGCGGATGTGCTGGCTCACCCGACCGTCGCCGCGAGCGTGCTGCACGATCGCTGGCTACGGCGGCTGCCGACGGTGATCGAACTGGCGGTCGACAACGACGCGGCCCGCGAGCCGGAGACCATCGACGACCCGCCGTACACCCTCGGCGCGGACGTCGGACTGGACCGTGAACGCCTGCACTTCCTGACCTGGGCCAACAGCTACGACCTGCGCTCCGGTGAGCCCCGGTGGTGGCACGGCGTCCTCGCCTGCCGTCGAGGTGGTGCATCCGTGTCGGACCGTGCCGACGTCGTGCTGCCGGACGGGCGCGACGTCTGGGTCGACGGCGGACCACGTGGTCCGCTGCCTCGTGCGCTCCCTGCCGACGACGACCATCCGATGGTGCACCGCGAGTCCGTCGGCTTGGGCCACCTCACCGTCCAGGGCGATGCGGCGCCCTCGGAGGCGCTGGCGGCCGATCAGCTGGCCGCCGTGTCGCATCCGCACGGGCCGGCGCGGGTGATCGCCCCGGCCGGGTCCGGCAAGACCCGCGTGCTCACCGCCCGGCTACGCCACCTGCTCCAGGACCGTCGGGTGGAGCCGGAACTGGTCACGGCGGTCGCCTACAACACCCGGGCCGCGGCGGAGCTACGCGAACGCACCGGTGACCTGCGCGCCTCGATCCGCACGCTCCACTCGCTCGCGCTGTGGATCTGTCGGCTGGACGAGCGCCGCGAGGTGATCCAGGAGCGTGAGGTCCGCAGCCTGCTCTCGGAGCTGATCACCACACCACGCATCCCCAACCAGGATCCGTTGGCGCCGTACCTCGACGCGCTCGGCGAGGTCCGGTTGGCGCTACGCGACCCGCTCGAGGTCGAGGCGGCCCGCGGCGACGTCGACGGCTTCGCGGACGCGTTCCCCCGGTACCGGGAGCTGCTGGCGGACCGACGGCTGCTGGACTTCGACGAGCAGATCTACCGCGCCATCGAGCTGCTGCTGACCCGCCCGGACCTGCGCCGGACCGTCCAGCGCGTCGGCACCCACCTACTGGTCGACGAGTTCCAGGACCTCACCCCCGCCTTCCTGCTGCTGGTGCGGCTGGTCGCGGGCCCGTCCGCGCAGGTGTTCGCGGTCGGCGACGACGACCAGACGATCTACAGCTACGCCGGGGCCACCCCGCGCTACCTCGTCGACTTCGAGCGGTGGTTCCCGGGCGCGAACGCCCACGCGCTGGAGATCAACTACCGCTGCCCGGACCCGGTCATCGACGCGGCCGTGCACCTGCTCGGCCACAACCGCGTCCGGGTGCCCAAGACGATCCGCGGCGGCACGGCGGACGACGCGGCGACCGACGGACCGGACACCCGCGACCGGGACGACGACGCCGCACCCGACGACCGGGACGTCGAGGTGCCCCGATGAGCCCGCCGGCGACCCCACTGACCGTCCACCGGGTCGCGGCGGGCGAGAGCACGCAGCGGACGCTCGCGATCATCGGCGACCGGCTGGACGCCGGCGCGGACCCGGCCCGCATCGCGGTCCTCGCGCGGGTCGCCAGCGCACTGCTGCCGGTCCAGGTCGCGCTGGCGGACGCCGGGATCGGCCACACCGCGCCGCTCGATCCCCACGTGCTGCGGCGTACGGGGGTCCGGACGGCGCTGGCCTACCTGCGGCTCGGTCTGGACCTGGAACGCATCCGCCGCGAGGACCTGCTGGAGACGCTCAACCGGCCGGCGCGCAAGGTCAAGTCGGCCGTGCTGCCGCTGCTGCCCAACCGGCGGCTGACCATCGACACGCTCGAACGCGTCGCCGATGCGCTGAGCCCGACCCATCAGGAGCGGTTCGTCGGCTACCTCGACGACCTGCGCCACCTCGAAGCGAGGATCACCCACGGTGCGGACACCGCGACGTGCCTGGCGACGATCCGGCAGCGCATCGGGCTCGGCGAGGCGGTGGACGCGCTCGACGCCTCGCGGTCACGCCCGGAAGGGTCCAGCCACGGCGACGACCTGGATGCGTTGGAGCAGCTCGCCCACCTCCAGCCACGGCCGGAGGAGCTCGAGGCGTGGCTGGGCGAGCGGCTCCGGGTCCCGGGCGACGACGCGGGGGTCACCCTGGCGACGGTGCACCGGGTCAAGGGCCGCGAGTGGCCGCACGTGGTCGTGATCGGCGCGACCACCGGGCTGTTCCCCCACCGGCTGGCCGAGGACGACGAGGAGGAACGTCGCGTCTTCCACGTCGCCATCACCCGATGCCAGCGCACCGTCGACGTCGTGGCGGAGACCGGGCGCGTGTCCCCGTTCGTGGACGAGTTGACGGCAGCTGGAGCGGACGACCGACCGGGACCGACACCCCCCGGCACGGCCGGCACCACCCGCCCGGCCAGCGCCAGCACCAGCGACACCACCGGCACCACCGACGCCGCGTCGGACCGGACGCTCCCGCACGTGCCGGCGCGGTTCCACCCCGACGGGGCGCTGGTCACCACGGCGGGTGTGGCCGTCGCCCTACCGGGCGGGTTCGACGGCCGGGTCCAGCGCGCCGCCAGCGATCACGTCGCGGTGCGGCTGCTCGCCGGTCCGACCGTGCGGCTCGGCTACGGCAGCCCGGTCACAGTGGACGAGCGGACCTCCAGCTTCGGGCCGCCCCCGGTCGCCGCCAGCGCCACGCGCTCGGGCGACAGCCGGCCGTCGACGGACCGGACGACCGCTCGGGGCAGCCACGACCCGCAGCTGACCGGGGTCGACGCGGAGGATCCGCCGGTCGACGATCGGCTGTTCGAGGCGTTGCGACGGTGGCGTGCCGGGGTCGCCGGCGACACGGGCGTCCCGCCGTACGTGGTGTTCCACGACCGCCACCTGCAGGTGATCGCCGGCCGCAAGCCCACGTCGCTCAAGCAGCTCGGCGACTGTCCCGGCGTGGGGCCGACCAAGCTCGAGCGCTACGGCGACGACCTGCTCGAGATCATCGCCGAGCACCTCGACGACCCGGACACCGACCTCGACGACCCGGACACCGACCCCGACGACGACCCGGACACCGACCCCGACGACGGCACCACCGGCTGACCCTGATCGACGGGCACGCGACACCCCCGCCACGGGAGCCCACCGCCGGGCCGCTATCGTCACGCGGCTCCCCCGTACCCGACCTGGAAGGCTGCTGCGCTCGTGCGTCACCGACTGCGCCTGCGTCGTTGGCAGAAGGACGCGTTGGACCGGTTCGAGGCCCACCCGGACCGCGACTTCCTCGCCGTCGCGACCCCGGGAGCCGGCAAGACACGGTTCGCGCTGACCGCGGCGTCCCGCGATCTCGCGCGCCACCCGCACCGTCGCCTGATCGTCATCACCCCGACCCAGCACCTCAAGCACCAGTGGGCGGCGGCCGGAGCCGAGCTCGGCCTCCACCTCGAACCGGACTGGCCCACCGGTGCCGCGTTCCCCGGCGACATGCACGGCGTGGTGATGACCTTCCAGCAGGCCGCCAGCGCGTCCGAAACGCTGCGCCCCGCCGCTGACGACGCGTTCGCGGTCCTCGATGAGATCCACCACGCCGGCGCCGAGCGGGCCTGGGGCGACGGCATCGCGTACGGCCTGGCCTACGCCGCCCACCGGCTGTCGCTGTCGGGGACACCGTTCCGCAGCGACCGCAACCCGATCCCGTTCGTGGAGTACGACCCGTGGGGGGACGCGGTCGCCCACCACATCTACGGCTACGGCGAAGCCCTGCAGGACGGTGGCGTGGTCCGCCCGGTGTTCTTCCCCGCCCTCAACGGGCACATGGAGTGGACGACCCCCGACGGGGTGGAGATGAACGCCACCTTCGAGGACCCGCTCACCCGCACGTTGGCGTCGCAGCGGCTACGGACGGCGCTCTCCCCCAGTGGCGAGTGGCTTCCCGCCGTGCTCGACCAGGCGCACGAGCAGCTGCTGCGTATCCGCGAGGATCATCCGGACGCCGGGGCGTTGGCGATCACGATGGACCTCGACCACGCCAAGGCGGTCGCCAAGCTCCTCCACCAGCGCCACGGCGTGGACGCGGTGGTCGCCACCTCCGACGACCCGACCGCCACCGAACGCATCGCCGCGTTCGCCAGGTCCGACGACCCGTGGATCGTGGCCGTGAGGATGGTGTCCGAAGGCGTCGACGTCCCCCGCCTTCGTGTCGGCGTGTACGCGACCAACACCGTTACGGAGCTGTTCTTCCGTCAGGCCGTCGGTCGGCTGGTGCGCTGGACCAGCGACCTGCGTCGCCAGAAGGCGTTCATGTTCGTCCCCGACGACGTCCGGTTGCGCGCGTTCGCGGGGTCGTTGGCCGAGTCGCGCACCCACTCCATCGCCAAGCGCGAGGAGGACGGTGACCAGGACCCGGTCGAGCTCGATGACCCGGCGGCAGCCGAACCGGAGGACGACGGTCAGATGTCGCTGTTCCAGGCGATCTCGGCGACCCCGCTGGGCGATGACCACGCCAGCGACGACGACCACACACGCGAGAGCGACCCGTCCAGCGTGTTCGACCCCGCGCACCCGGAGGACCTGATCGTCGACGACGCGGACGCGCTCACCCTGGAGATCGAGCTGGCGATCCCACCACCGCGCGGCGGGTTCCTCGCCAGCGACACGAACGGCGCGGACGCCGACGCCAGCCAGGGCAACGGCCACCGTGACGGGGACACGCTCACCGTCAGCCGAGCCCAACGCAAGCGTGAGCTGCGCCAGGCCAACACCGACCGCGTCCGGATGCTGACCCACCTGACCGGGCTGGCGCCGGAGGCGATCAACGCGCGGCTCAACCAGGACGCGGGTCTACGCTCCGTCAACGACGCGACCCTCGCCCAGCTGGAACGCCGGCTGGCCCTCGCGGACCGCTGGGTCGATCGGACCTGACATGTGGCTCGAACCCGTCGAGGGCCACCTCGTCGACCACGACCATGCCCGTGACGTCGTTGCCCCGCCCTACGACTCGCTGACCGCCGCCGACCGACGCGCCGTGGTCGCCGGGGAACCCGAGACGTTCCTCGCGGCGCTGCCCACCGGCGACCGCGCGATCGACGACCTGGCCGCCAACCGGGGCGCGCTCGAGCGGTTGCTGGCCGCCGGACGCTTCGATCCGTTGCCCTCGCCCAGCCTGCTCGTGCAGCAGCTGGACACCGAGTACGGCGCCACCGTCGCGATCATCGGTGACCTGCGCGCCAGCGACTACCTCGACGGCCGGGTGCAGCCCCACGAGCGGATCCGGCCGGCCCGCCGCGACGACCTGGTCGAGCACCTGCGGGCCCTCGGCGTGGTCTCCAGCCCGGTCAGCGTCGTCCACCGCCCGGACGTCGAGGTGACGCGCCGGACCGACGTCGTCCGCGGACGCTCCCCGCGGATCGATGCCCGTTTGCGCGACGACGTTCGGCTGCGGGTCTGGGTCGTGGACGATCCGGACGAGCAGCACGGCCTCGCGGCGGCGGTCGAGGACGCCGGGGCGCTGACGATCGCCGACGGGCACCACCGGGCCGCCGCCATCGCCGCCCACGTCGGCCCGAAGGGGCGCGTGCTGACCGCGGTCTCACCGTCTGACCAGCTTCGGGTCCTCGCGTTCCACCGGCGGGTGGACGGGCTCACCGGTGTCAGTGCCGAAGCGGTCACCGATGCCCTGCGATCACGTGGCTACGCCCCGGAGCCGCTGCCGCAAGGGGGCGGCCCCGACCGACCCGGACGCGTCCACCTCGTGGTGGCGGGACGCTGGTTCGCGGTGGCGTTGCGCGACGACGCGGACGAGCCGGGGCTCGAGCTCACGGGGACCGACGCCGCAGCCAGCTTGGACGCGAGCCTGGTCGACGCGGCCCTGCTCGACGCGTTGCGCGCGCTCGGCCCCGACCCCGACCGGGTCACGGCGACGCCGGTCCCGGCGACCGCCGGGCTGGCCTCGCTGGACGCCCCCGACGCGGTCGGCGTCGCCCTGCACCCCCCGGACATCGACGAGCTCCTGCGCATCGCCGGTGGGGGCGGGACGATGCCGCCCAAGAGCACCTACCTGGTCCCGAAGCTGCGATCCGGGGTGCTGGTGATCCCACGGACCACCCCCGCACCGGAGGATGGCACGGTGGAGCGCCGGCGAGACGGGCGGTGACCCGGCCGCGCGACATCCCGAAGCGACATCCCGAAGCGACATCCCGAAGGTGGACGTGACCGGCCCCGCGGCATCCCCGAAGTGGACGCGGCCCCGCCGGTGAGCTCTAGGCTCGTGGCATGACGACGAACGAGCGTGTGGACCTCGACGAGCGGTTGCGGGCCGCCGGCTACCGGGTCACCGGACCGCGGCGGGCGGTCTGGAACGCGTTGCGGGCGGCGAGCGGGCACGTCACCGCGGAGCAGCTGACGGCGCAGGTCACCCCGTCGGGGCAGGCCGACCAGGCCTCGGTGTACCGGACCCTCGCGCTGTTCGAGCAGCTCGGGCTCGCCCGGCAGAGCCGCCTGGGCGACGCGGACGCCGCCCGCTGGGAGGTGGCCCACCCCGACGAGCACTTCCACCTGGTCTGCGCCAACTGCGGCGACATCGATCACCACGTCGGCTCGCTGGTCTCTCGGATCCGCGACCACCTCGAAGGCGACCACCGGTTCGAGGTCCGCGACGTCGAGCTCGTGGTCACCGGGATCTGTGCACGCTGTCGCGACGACGAGGACACCCCGTGAGCGACCCGGACGGGGGGACCGACCCGCGCGAGGGCAGCGAGGGTCCCGGCGGTGACCACGGCCCGGCGGGCGACCAGACCGCCGACCACGACCGGGGTCCAGGCCACGACCCGGGCGGTGACCACGGCCCGGACAACGACCAGGGCGGTGACCACGGCCCGGGCGACGACCAGGGCTCCGGCCGCGGTGCGGGCGACGACCACAGCTCGAGCACGGAGGGCGGCTCACCGGAGGACACCGGCCAGCTGCGCATCCCCGGCGCACCTGCGCAGGTCGGGCCGTCAGCCAAGGACTCGCCGGACGAGCCTGTCACGGTGGTGATCAGCCGGCTCGTGCGCTCCGGCTACGAGCAGGACTACAACGACTGGATCCACGAAGCCGCCCGGCTGCTCGAGCACCACGACGGCTTCCAGGGCATGACGGCGCTGCCACCGGGCCAGCACCACAGCGGACCGGAACACGTCCTGGTGCTGCGGTTCCGGGACTACTCCTCGATGCGCGCGTGGAAGCGGTCCGAAGCCCGTCGCCGCTGGATCGGGCGGCTCGAGGCGCTGACGGTCGACGTCGGCGCCTGGCAGGAGCAGACCGGGCTGGAGACCTGGTTCACGCTCGACTCCCGGGCCACCCCGACGGGACCGCCGCCGCGGTGGAAGCAGTCGCTGCTGACCCTCGTCGGGCTGCTGCCGCTCCTGCTGATCATGGAGCTGACCTTCGGCCGGCTCTTGAGCGATCTGCCGGCCTGGGCCCGCATCCTGACGACTACACCGTTGGTGGTCGCCGCGATGGCGTGGTTGGTGATGCCGGCGATCACCCGGGTCAGCTACCGCTGGCTCTACCCGGGCCAGGACCGCTGAGCCCGGGCCAGGACCGCTGAGCCCGGCCCAGGACCGCTGAGCCAGGCCCAGGACCGCTGAGCCAGGCCGAAGACCGCTGGACCCGGGCCGGCGGCAGCTCACGTCGGCACGATGCCCACCACGGTGCAGCTCACCTCGGCACGATCCCCACCACGGCGCACCTCACGTCGGCACGATGCCCACCACGGCGCACCTCACGTCGGGACGACGACCACCACGGTGCGCTGACCGGCCGCCCGCGCCAACCGCCGCGCGCCCCGGCCGAGCCGGCTGCCGACAGGAGGCACGCCGGTCAGCACGACGTCGCCGGGCTGCAGCAGGCCCGGCAGGTGCCCGAGGACCCCGTCGACCGCGGTCACCTCGACGTCCTCCTGCAGGCCATGGCCGACGAACCTGGGGCGGAGCTGCTCGACCGCGATGTCGCTGACGACCACCAGGTCGGTCTCGGTCTGCCGCGCCATGCGGGCGCCGACCTCCAGGGCGAGCTCGGTCCCGCGTTCGCTGCCAGGATCGGCGTCCTCGGCGGTGATCACCACCACGATGCGCTGCGTGGCGTCGTCGGTACCCGGCCGGCAGACCAGCACCGGCACGGGGCTCTGCGACACGCACTGGTCGATGATGCCGCCGAACAGCCCTTCCCGAGCGTTGGCGTATCCCTTCCAGCCCATCACCAGGCAGGTGCCGGCCTGCTCGACGACCGTGTGCAGCACCCCACCCGGGGTGGACGCATCGATCCGCACCGAGGTCGAGACCTCCGACCCGGCCGACAGGGCGACCCGCTCGGCATCGGCGGCCAGCGTCCGATGCGCCCGGATCTCCTCCGGTGGGGCGTCGAACGGCAGCACGTTGACCGCGACCACGGCCCCGGCATCCTGTGCGGCGACCTGCGCGGCGACCCGCACCAGCGGCTTCACGGTCTGCGGGTTCGACACCGGCACGACGACCCGGGTCCCGAGCGGGGCGTCGGAGCGGTCGGGCGGCTCCACCCGCGGCGCGAAGCGGTCCCCGGTGAGCCCGGCCAGCAGTGCCGTGACCAGGATGACGAGGACGACCGCGTTGACCTCCTGGGTGCCGACCAAGCCGAGGTCGTCGGCGATGACCACCGCCGCAAGTGCCCCGGCCGCCTGGCCGACCGACAGGGAGAACATCACGCCGCGCTCGGGACCGGTCACCTGCATCAGGCGGCCGCTGACCTCCGCCGCGAGCCACTTGGAGACCACCACGGCGGCCACGAACGCGCCGCCGAGCACCAACGTGCGCGCGTCGGTCAGCAGGGCCATCGGGTCGAGCAACATGCCCGTGGAGATCAGGAACGCCGGGATGAACACGCTCTGGCCGAGCACACGCACGCGGTCGTCGATGACCGTGCCGGACGGCACGAACCGGTTGAACGCCAGGCCCGCCAGGAAGGCCCCGACGATCGGTTCGATCCCGATGGCGCCCGCGACGATCGCGGCCAACCCCATCCCCGACAGCAGGTAGGTCAGGCGCACCTGCCGGTCCTGACCGAGCCCGGTGAAGAACCACCGGGTCAGCCGAGGTACCCCGATCAGCAGGACGGCGAGGTAGCCGAGCAGGCCCAGCAGGAAGGTGATCCAGTACAGCGGACCGACCCCGTCCTGGGCGGCCGCGACCCCGACCGCCAGCACCAGCAACGCACCGGTCGTCGCGATCAGCGTGGCCCCCAGCGTCGCCGTCACCGCACGGTTCTTGGTCAGGTCGAACCGGCTGATCGCGGGGTAGCTCAGCAGCGTATGGCTGGTGAACGCCGACGCGATGATGATCGCCGGCAGTAGGTCGAGACCGAGCGTGAGCGCCACGGAGGTGCAGATCACCATCGGCAGCACGAACGTCAGCGCCCCGAAGACCAACGAT
>SKNP01000033.1 GCA_007120485.1 Nitriliruptoraceae bacterium | reverse complement strand
TACCGAGGAACATCGTGGTCCGCAGCATGCCGGCGGTCTCCGGCTGACGCGCCATCGATTCGACGGTCTTGGACACCAGCATCCCGATCCCGATACCGGGGCCGAGCGAGGCGATCGAGTAGACGAGCGCCTGGGCGAGGGGGGTCAGATCGATGGGTTCCATCGTGACAGGTCCTCCTGTGGGGGTGCGTCGATGACGCAGGTCGGTCGACGGACGGGGTCGGTTTCGTCCGAAGCTTGGGGGATCAGTGGGCTTCCACGGAACTGCTGATGTAGACCGCGGTCAGGATCGTGAAGATGTAGGCCTGCAGCAGCGAGACCAGGATCTCGAAGCCGACCAGTGCCACGGCGCCCGCCAGCGTGAACACGCCGATGACCGCACCGCTGAAGCCGTTGAGGAAGAAGTACGCCTCGGTGAAGCCGGCGTTGACGTCGATCCAGAAGGCGTTGGTCGCCAGGAACGCGACGGCGAGCAGGATGTGCCCCGCCATCATGTTGGCGAACAGACGGACGGCCAGCGTGAGCGGGCGGACGATGAAGGTCGAGACCAACTCGATCGGGATCAGTAGCACCAGGATCGGCTTCGGCACCCCGGGGGGCACCACCGCCTCCTTGAAGTACTTGATCCCGTGCTCGCGCAAGCCCGCGACGACGAACACCGCCCACACCATCATGGCGAGGAACGCCGGCATCGCCATGCGTCCGTTGGCCGGCATGTTGATGAACGGGGTGACCCCGAACAGGTTGCCGACCAGGATGAACAGGAACATCGTGGTCAACAGGGGCAGGTAGCGCAGCCCCTTGGTCCCGATGACCTCCATGATGATGTTGTTGCGCACCAGGTCGACGATCGCCTCCATGGCGGTCTGGAACCGCCCGGGGACGACGCTGCCCTTGCGGAACGCTGCCAGCATGAGCACGGCGACGATCGCCGCGGCCAGCAGGTACAGCAGACCGATGCGGTTGAACGCGAAGTTGGTGCCCTCGAACAGCATCGCCGGGAACTCGAAGAGATCCTCGAGGAGGATCTCCGGGAACTCACCGGGATCGGCTTCGACAGCGAGGAAGGTCACGAGCGGTCCTCTCGGTCGGTCCGTGCCCGCGCGCTGGCGTCCACCTGGAGTGACTCAGGACGCGTTGAGACGAAGCGGACCTCGTAGGCCAGCAGGGCGAAGATGACGACGGGGGTGACGACGGCCAGGGTCGGCGCGTCGAGCAGGTCGGTAGGCCGCAGCACGATCAGCAACACCCCGATCGAACCGAGCCTGACCACCATGCCGCCGAGCGCGACCGCCATCAGGGCGGACGGACCGTAGCGCGCCGCCTTGCCGTGGGCGAAACCGGTCAACGCGAACATGCCGACCACGACCGCGGTGACCAGCCCGGCGGTCCAGGCACCGGCGGCGCCGCGGGCGAGCCAGGCGATGCCGATGATCGGCACCAGCGCGGGGACCGCGACCTTCAGCGCCGCCCCGGCCATCGCGAACTCGTGCGGACGCGACGGCTCGGCGCGCAGGCGCGCGTTCGAGGTCGGTTCGTCGAGCTGGGGCACAGGGAGGTCCGGTGGTGAAGGTCGGGTAGTGACGGTCCGGTGGTGACGGTCCGGTGGTCGAGCGGCGGTGTCGGTGCGTCGCGGGACGCGAGGCCGTGGAGATCGGGCCGAGCGTGGCCGAGCGGGTGTGCGGATCCTGCTTGGCGTGCCTGGCCGGGTCGGACCCGCGTCGGATCGAGGCCCCGTCGGGGCCCGAGCGACCGGTCGTGGATCAGCGCTGGGCGAACTTGGCTTCCTCGGCCGCCGACGCCTCGGACGACCGTTTCCACGCCAGGTACATGCCAAGGACGAACCCGAGGGCCGCGCCAGCGACCATGAGCCACGGGTCCGTGCCGACCCAACGGTCGAGCAACCACCCGATGCTCATCCACACAGCGACCGCCGACATCAGCTCAACCGTGATGATCCAGCCGGTGTCGAGGTCCCGCCAGGCATCCCGGCGGAACTGCGCGGTTCGGTCGTCCATGGGCGAGGACGCTAGCAAGGGGTCGTGGGGACCGCCAACGGACGAGCGCACCGTGCGTCGGACGAGCACCTCCGAGGCCGGTCACCGACCGCCGGCCTCGACCTGCCCGTCCCGCGGCACGGGCGGGACGGGCGGCACGGACCCGTCGGCGGCGCGGTCGGCGTTGCGGTCGGCCGAGCCGGGACCGGGCAGCACCGCCGCCGATGGATCCTCGACCACCTCGTCGTCGAGCCGGTCGATCGGGCCGACCAGCCGCCGCGGCGCGCGGACCCCGAGGGCGGTGATCGCGACCCCGAGCGCGGCCGCGACCGCCAGCCAGGGCAACAGCTGTGCCAGCGAGAGGTAGGCCGGGCCGACCGAACCGAACGCCAGGATCGCCGACCAGTAGTAGAGGACGATCACCGCCCGCCGGTGCGAGTGCCCGAAGGCGAGCAGCAGGTGGTGCAGGTGCCCGCGGTCACCGGAGGTCACCGGGCGACCCCGGGCCAGCCGCCGCACCACCGCGAACGCGGTGTCGAGGAACGGCACCGCCAGGACCAGCGCCGGGATCAACAGTGGCAGCGCGCCGTAGAAGTCGGCGGTCGACGGCGTCACCGTCCGCCCGACGTAGGACACCCCGGCGGCCCCGAGCAACAGGCCCAGCAGCATCGAGCCCGTGTCGCCCATGAACAGCCGGGCCGGATGCCAGTTGTGCGTGAGGAACCCGATCGCCATCCCGAACACGATCGCCGCGACCAGGCTGGCGGAGATCGGCACCGCTTCGACCAGGCCGGCCGACTCGGTCTGCACGGTGAACGCGAAGAACGCGGCCGCGGCGATGGCGGCGACCCCGGCCGCCAGGCCGTCCAGCCCGTCGATCAGGTTGATCGCGTTGATCATGGCCACCAGCGCGATGATGGTCAGCGGCATCGCCAGGTCGGACGACAGGGCGACCATCTGGAACCCGGGGACCCAGAAGAAGACCAGTTCCACACCGAGCAGGACCACGGCCAACGCCGCGACGATCTGCCCGGCCAGCTTGATGGGTGGCGCCAACCCGACGACGTCGTCGACGACCCCGATCGCCACGATCACCAGCGCACCGAGCACCAGGGCCAACGGCTCGGAGCTCGAGGCGAACAGCGGCGCGAAGTCCGCCAGGAGCCAGGCCACCCCCATCGCCGCCAGGAAGCCGAGCAGCATCGCCAGACCGCCGAGGCTCGGCACCCGCGGACGCTTCGGTCCACCGGTGTCCGGCGGCGCCTCCACCACCCCGTAGCGCCGCGACAGCCGCACGACCAGCGGCGCGGACACGGCCGTGACGACCGCGGCCGCCGCAGCGACGGCGAGGTGGCTGAGCAAGGTCAGTCCACCGGGTAGGCCGGGAAGCGTTCGACCAGGTCGCGGACCTCGCCGCGGACCGCCGCCCGGTCGTCGTCGGTGCCGGTCAACGCCCGGTCGATCAACCCGGCGACGTGGGTGAGCTCGTCCGGCCCCATCCCCTGGGTCGCGACCGACGAGGTGCCAGCCCGGATCCCGGAGGCCACCGCCGGCGGGTTCTGGTCGTAGGGGATCGCGTTCTTGTTGAGCACGATGCCGGCCTGGTCACACCGGGCCTCGGCCTCCGCGCCGGTCAACCCCTTGGGGGTGACGTCGGCGAGGAACAGGTGGGTGTCGGGCGTGCCGGAGACGATCCGGTAGCCGCGGTCGGTCAGGCCAGCGGCCAGCGCCCGGATGTCGTCGAGGATCCGCTGCGCGTACTCCTTGAACGAGGGGTCCATCGCCTCCTTGAGCGCCACCGCCTTGGCCGCGATGACGTGCTCGAGCGGCCCACCCTGGGTGCCGGGGAACACCGCCTTGTCGATCGGCTTGGCCCACTGCTCGTTGGTGAGGATGATCGCACC
>SKNP01000211.1 GCA_007120485.1 Nitriliruptoraceae bacterium | reverse complement strand
TTGCTCGCCCGGACCGTCGCCACCCCGATCGCGATCGAGGTGCGCCCCGGTGCGGTGGAATCGCTGGCGCCGCTGCTCAAGGACGGGCGCATCTCGCAGGGTGGCAAGGTCGCCATCGTGATCGGCCCCGGCCACGGGGAGACGATCGCGGAAGGGCTGGCCGCATCCCTGCCGGCCGCCAGCGTCCACGTCGTCGCCGGTGGCACGTTGGACGCCGCCTTGGCGTTGATCCAGGGGCTGCGTGGCGACTTCTACGACGCGGTGGTCGGTATCGGTGGTGGCCGCACCGTTGACGCTGCCAAGTACGCCGCGTCGATGGTGGGGCTGCCGTTCGTGTCGGTGGCGACCACGCTCACCCACGACGGGTTGGCCTCGCCGGTGGCCACCTTGGAGGCAGGCGGCCGCAAGGCGTCGTTCGGTGTCCATGTGCCGATCGCGGTGGTGGTCGATGTCGAGCAGGTCCGTAGCGCCCCGATCGAGCACGTGCGGTCCGGCGTCGGTGACGTCCTCAGCAACCTGTCGGCGATTGCGGACTGGGAGCTGTCGGTCCGTGAGCACGGCGGCGGTATGGACGGGCTGGCCGTCTCGCTGGCGCGGACCGCCGGGGAAGCGATCGTGGATCTCGCACCCGGGACCGACCGGTTCCTGACCACCCTCGCGGAAGCGTTGATCCTGTCGGGCATCGCGATGACGGTGGCCGGCACCAGCCGTCCGTGCAGCGGCGCCTGCCACGAGATCAGCCATGCGCTGGACGCCTTCCACGGCTCGCCGGGACTCCACGGTGCGCAGGTCGCGTTCGGCGCCCGGTTCGCGACGTGGCTGCGCGGGGACGACGAACTGTTCGGCGTGCTCGACGCATCGATGCGTACCCATCACCTGCCACGCTCCCCGGCGGACCTGGGCATCGACCGGGACACGTTCGTCGACGCCGTGGTCGAGGCGCCCCGCACCCGTCCGGATCGCTTCACGGTGCTGGAGCACCTCGCGCTCACCCCCGAGCAGGTCGGCGAGCAGGTCGACGCCTACCTCGAGACCCTGGACCGGTGATGTCGGTGCGACCCTCGATCGACGAGGTCCGCGCGGTCGCGCAGGCCGGGATCATCGAGCGGCGCAGCGCCGAGCACTGGGCCGGGCGGCTCTACATGCGGTGGCTGTCCGGGTGGGCCACCCGGTGGCTGGTGAGCTCGCGCGTCGGCCGGCCGTTCACGCCCAACCGGCTGACGGTGCTGATGATCGTCGTCGGGCTGGGCGCCGCGGCGCTGGCCGCCTGGCCGACGCTGGCCGCAGCGGTCGGGGTCGCCCTGCTGATCCAGGCCTACCTGCTGCTCGACTGCGTGGACGGCGAGGTGGCACGGTGGACGCGCACCACCGGCGCCGCCGGCGTCTACCTGGATCGGCTCGGCCACCACGTGGTCGAATCGGCGCTGGTCGTCGGGCTCGGGTTCCGCGCGGCGGGTGGGCCGAGCCCGGACGCGGACTGGTGGCTGGTGCTGGGGGCGCTCACCGCGTTGGTGGTGGTGATCGGCAAGCTCGAGTCCGATCTGGTCGTGGTGGCCCGCTCCGGCGCTGGCCTGCCGTCGGCTCCGGAAGCCGACCCGACCTCTTCGGTGGGAGCGGTGCGGTCGCTGCGCCGCATCTTCGCGCTGGTGCCGCTGCATCGGCTGGTCGGTGCGGTCGAGCTCTCGCTGCTGTTGGTCGTGGTCGCCGTCATCGACACGGTCCGCGCCGACCTGCTGGCCACGCAGGTCCTGCTGGTCGCCACCGCCGGTGTCGCGCTGCTCGTGGCCGTCGGGCATCCGGTGACGATCCTCACCTCGCGGAAGCTGCGATGAGCGCCTCACGTGACGGTCGCCGCAACCACGCCGGGGTGGTCGACGAGGTCGTGTCGCCGCAGCCTGCCCGGGTCGGCTGCGTCGTGCTGACGACGGGCGCGCGACCCGACGAGCTCGCCGCCGCGCTCGACTCGGTCCGCTGTCAACAGGGCGTGGATGTCGAGGTGGTGGTGGTCCTCAACGCACCGGAGGAGCTGACCGAACCGGATCTGGGAGATGCCAAGCTGATCTGTCCGGGCCGCAACCTCGGGATCCCCGGTGGCCGCAACCTCGGGGTCGAGGCGCTCAGCGACGCCTGCGAGCTGGTCCTGTTCCTCGACGACGACGGACGGCTGGTCGACGATGACGTGCTGAGACGGGCATCGGACGCGTTCGCTCACGATCGGTCGCTGGGCGCGGTGAGCTTGCGCATCGTCGACCCCGACACCGGCGAGACGATGCGCCGGCACGTCCCGCGCCTTCGGGTCGGCGACCCGCGGCGCAGCTCGGAGGTCACCACGTTCCTCGGTGGCGCGAGCGTGCTGCGCGTGGCGGCGTTCCGCGACGCCGGCGGGCTGCCC
This sequence comes from Nitriliruptoraceae bacterium, assembly GCA_007120485.1. GTDB lineage: Bacteria > Actinomycetota > Nitriliruptoria > Nitriliruptorales > Nitriliruptoraceae > SKTG01. Next base: position 1,509 of record SKNP01000211.1, on the reverse strand, counting down.
GAGGAGTTCTTCTACGCCCATGAGGAGACCAGCCTCGCCTGGCGGCTGCTCGATCGGGGCTTTCGGATCCGCTACGTCGGGGACCTGGCGATGGCGCATCCGGCGCTGCCGCCGGCACGCCACGCCGTCTACCACCACCTCACCGCCCGCAACCGGGTGCTGCTGGCCCGCAAGCACCTGCCGGTGGCGGTCGGCGTGCTCTACGTCGGGCTGTGGCTGCTGGTCAGCCTGGTTCGGGCACGTGGCGGCCGATGGGCCACGCTGCGGGGGTTCTTCGACGGGTTCCGGGCCCGTGAGGTGCACCGCGACCCGATCCGGTGGCGGACGATCTGGCGTATGACCCGCGCCGGCCGACCTCCGCTGCTCTGAGCCGCGGCGTTCGTCCCGGCGCCCGTGCGGACCGGTCAGGTCGTGGTGCCGGTGTGGTCAGGTCGCGGTGCCGGTGTGGACCGGTCCGGTCGCGGTGCCGGTGTGGACCGGTCGCGGTGCCGGTGTGGACCGGTCGCGGTGCCGGTGTGGACCGGTCCGGTCGCGGTGACGTGCACCGGATGGCCGTTCTAACGGCGGTCCCCGCGCGGCACCGTTCGTCGGACCATGGTCAGCGCCTGCGTCCTGCTTGGGGCCCGGCATGCTGGGTCGGCACGATGAGCGACGATCGTGCTCACGCCACCTGGAGAATCGATTGTCCCCCGACCGGTCCGCGATCCGTGCACGCTGGAAGCTCGCGCTCGCCCCGACCGTGGTGGCCGAAGCGCGCGAGCAGGTCGGCCGCCGGACCGCGTGGCGTCGGTTGCGGGCTGGCCGCAGGTTCGCCCTCCGCGGCCCCCTCGAGCCGGTCCGTCCGCTGTTCGAGGGGCTCGGGGGCAAGGCGGAGTACCTCGACGCGTCGCCGGCGGTCCGCGTGTGGAGTCGCACCCAGGCTCGGGTGGTCCGGCTGGGCAAGTTCGACGTCGATGAGGTCGCCCGGCTACGCGCCTTCTACCCCGACCAGGGGCTCGTGCTGCGCCTCCAGGGCGCCAACGCGGCGGAAGCCGGTGTCGATCGCGAACTCACGGCTCGACGGCTGGTGGGCGACCATGTGCCGGACCTCGCACCCCGCTTGGCGGGGCACGGCCGCTTCGGTCAGGCGCCGACGGTCGCCTACCTGTTCGAGGAGCTGTTGGACGCCCGTCAACTCAGCCACCCGGTGACGATCGGGCAACGCCTGGGGGAACTGACGGCACGGTTGGCCGAGCTGTACCGCGGGGTCGGGATCAGCTCGACGCCGATCCAGCAGGTCATCAGCGAGCACCTGCCGGCACGGTGGACCAAGGCGTGTAAGGAGTTCGACGTCGACCCGGCGATCGACCGGGCGGTGCGGGCGCTGTTCGATCGCGACGCGTGCCTGGAGACCAGCCTGGGGCACGGCGACCTGGTCGGCACCAACATCCTGACCGCTGGCGACCGGCTCGTACTGGTCGACTGGGAGCACGCCCAGACGATGCCGATCGCCTTCGATCTGGCCAAGCC
>SKNP01000351.1 GCA_007120485.1 Nitriliruptoraceae bacterium | reverse complement strand
CGGGATCCGCACCACCGAGGTGTCCGCGAGATCCGCCAGACCTGCTCGAGCCGACACCTCGGTGGTGCCGTCATCGGTGACGATCTCGAAGCTCGGTGCACGGATGCCTGGGCTGGCCTCGATCCGGTACTCGCGCCCGTCCACGCTGCCCTCGGCCACGGTGCGGGGGACGAACGCGACCGCGACCACGACGACGACCGCCAAGGCAGCCAGGACCCACGGCAGCGCACGACGCAGCCACCTCGACGTCGGTCCCTCGTCCTCCACGCGTCCCCCTGTCGGCCCGGTGGCCCGGTCACGCTCCGTCACGGCTCGAGGGCCGGTGAGATCGGTTGGTCGCCCGGCTCGAGGCCGATCCGCTCGCGGGTCTGCTCGACCCCGTCGCGGAGCCGCTCCCGTGCGTGGTGTGCCTGCTCGTTGACCTGCTCGCGGGCGTCCTCCAGCTTCACCCGGGCGTGCTGCGCTTCGCCACGGACCTGCTCGCGGGCGTCGCGGAGCCGCTCAGCGGCCGCGTGCCAGCGTGCCTCCAGCCGGGACACGTAGTCGTCAGCCTGCGCGAGCGTCGGAGCGCTGCCGCCCAACCGCGCAGGCACCCACCAGGCGCCGCTCGGTGTCCCGTCCGGGTAGGCCCGTTGCTCGTGCTCGAGGAGGGTCCGCATCCGGGTCCGCAACGTCGCGCCCAGCTCATCCGGATCATCGTCGACCCTCGGATGGAGGGGTTCGCCGTAGCGGACCGTGACCGGCAACCGCCACGACCATCGCGGACCTCGACCCACCGTGTGGAAGCGGTGCGAGCCCCACGACACGGTCGGGATCAACGGGACGTCGGCCGCCGCAGCCATCCGGACCGCACCGCGCTTGAACGGCAGGAGTTCGAACGACGGAGAGATCGTCTGCTCGGGCAACACCAGGACCAGTTCACGTCGTCGCAGCGCCTCCACGGCGGATGCCAACGCCCCGGCACCGGATGCGCGGTGGACCGGGATGTGTTCCGCACGGCGCATCAGCGGTCCGAACACCGGTGCGTCGAACAACGACGCCTTGGCGAGGATGCGCACCGGCCGCTGCCACGCCAGGTACGGGCCACCGCCGCTGACGAAGAAGTCCCAGAACGACGTGTGGTTGGCGACGATCACGGCACCACCGCGACGTGGGACGTGCTCCAGCCCGCGGACGCGGATCCGCCATCCCTGGAGCCGCATCACGCCGAACGCCGTGCCGGCTGCCGCGCGATAGACCCCGCTGGCGCGGGGGACGTCGACCGGCTGATGGTGCACGACGCTCGACTCCCGAACCTCGTGGGCGTCAGCACGACGGCGTCCGCCTTCACCCACCGGTTCGACGCGCTCGACCGGTTGGTTGGTCACGACCCGCTCCCGTCGTTCGGTCCGCCCCAGCGCCGCTCCCGCTCCTCGTGCTCGCGGAGCACCTCGTCGTGTCGCGGTGCCCCACCACCGAGCCGAGCAGGGACCCACGGCGCGCCGGGTGGGGCGCCGTCCGGGTAGGTCTCCTGCACCTCGTGGAGCAGGGCGGTCATCTGGCGTTCGAGGGCAGCCGTCGCCTCGGTCACATCGTCGTTCTCACCGACACGCATCGGCGGCCCGAACCGCACGGTCACCGGCAGGCGGCGCTGCGGCCGGTTGGGGGCGCCCTTCGGGACCGCTCGGTGCGTCCCCCAGCCGACGACCGGCACGATCGGTACGTCCGCGTCACGGGCCATGCGCGCCGCCCCGGTCCGCATCGGCAGCAGCTCGTAGGACGGGGAGATGGTCTGCTCCGGCGCCACCGCCACGAGGTCCCCCGACCGCAACGCCGAGGTGGCTGCGGCGTACGCGTCCGCCCGGGCCGCAGGGTCGGCTCGATCGACCGGGACCGCCCCCGCCCACCGGACGATCCAGCCGAACCGGCGGCTCGACCAGATCTCGCGTTTGGCGAGGAACCGCACGGGACGCTTGAGGCGACGCACCACCGGCCACGCGACCATGACGAAGTCGGCGTAGGAGTGGTGGTTGAACGCCAGCACCGCCCCACCGCGCCGTGGCACGTGCTTGAGCCCCTGGACGTCGATGCGCCAGGAGAGCACCCCCCGGACCGTGACTATCGCCACAGCCGCGATCAGGCGCCAGCGCCACGTCAGCCTCTGCGTGCTCATCGGATGCAGCAGGATAGGGCACTACCCCGACCCGCTCGCCGTCCGGACCCGGTCAGGCGACCGCCCGGCCGAGCGCCGCCACGATGAGGTCGACCTCGTCCTCGGTGATCACCAGCGGCGGTGCCAGCCGGATCGTGCTGCCGTGGGTGTCCTTGGCGAGGACGCCGTCGGCAAGGAGCCGCTCGCACACCTCGCGGCCGGTCAGGTCGTCGGCCACGTCGATGCCAGCCCAGAGCCCGACACAGCGCGCCGCGCGGACCCGATCGGTCGGCAGCGACCGCAGGCCCGCCTCCAGGCGTGCGCCGAGCTCGCGGGAGCGCGCCTGGAACGAGCCGTCCTCGAGGAGCCCGACGACCGCCTCGCCGACCGCGCAGGCCAGCGGGTTGCCACCGAAGGTGCTGCCGTGCGACCCGGGGGTGATCACGTCCATCACCGGCCGGTCGGCAGCGACCGCGGACACGGGCAGGATGCCGCCTCCGAGCGCCTTGCCCAGCACGAGTACGTCCGGCTCGACCTCCTCGAGGTCGCAGGCGAACGTGGTCCCGGTCCGACCGAGCCCGGACTGGATCTCGTCGGCGATGAACAACACGCCCTGCTCGCTGGTGACCCGCCGTACCTCGCGCAGGTAGCCATCCGGCGGGATGATCACCCCACCCTCACCCTGGATCGGCTCGAGCAGCACGGCGACGGTGGAGGCGTCGATCGCCTCCTCCAACGCCGCGGCATCGCCGAACGGCACGTGGCGGAAGCCGGGGGTGAACGGACCGAAACCGCGTCGTGCGTCCTCGTCGGTGGAGAAGCTGACGATGGTGGTGGTCCGGCCGTGGAAGTTGCCGTCGGCGACCACGATCGTGGCGGTGTCGGGATCGACCCCCCGTCGCTCGTAGCCCCAGCGGCGCGCGAGCTTGATGGCGGTCTCGACCGCCTCCGCTCCGGTGTTCATCGGCAGGACCGCGTCGCGGCGGGTCAGCCGCGCCAACGCGTCGCAGAAGCCGGCGAAGCGGTCGTGGTGGAACGCCCGGCTGGTGAGCGTGACCCGCCCCAGCTGACGGCTGACCGCCTCGACCAGCACGGGGTGCCGGTGGCCGAAGTTCAGCGCTGAGTAGCCGGCCAGCGCGTCCAGGTAGCGCTTGCCGTCGACATCGGTGACCCAGGCACCGTCCGCTTCGGCGATGACGACCGGCAGCGGGTGGTAGTTGTGGGCGGCGTGCGCCTGCAGCGCGTCCAGGTCGTGGTCCATCGCGGTCGTCATCGTCGCACCTCCCGAGGTCGCTGCCGGCGAGCTCGCGGCCGGTCCCACGTCGACGACGTGGCAGGGACGGCCACCCTACGCTCCACGTCCACCCGCAGACAGCGCGGGTCGTTGCGATCCTGGTGGTGATCCGTTGCGCCTCGACGATATCGATGAGCGGATCGTTGCGTGGCTGGCTCGCGACGCCCGGGCCAGCTTCCGGGCGATCGGTGACGCGGTCGGCCTGTCCGCCCCAGCGGTCAAGCGCCGTGTCGACCGGCTGCTCGAGGCCGGCGTGATCGAGCGCTTCGCTGCCGTCATCGACCCGGGGGCGCTCGGGTGGTCGACCGAGCTGTTCCTCGAGCTGTTCTGCGAGGGTCGGACGCCACCGGCGACGATCCAGGAGGTGCTGTCCACCTACCCCGAGGTGGTCGGTGCGTACACCATCACCGGTGACCCGGACGCACTGGTGCAGCTGCGTGCCAGCGACACCGCCCACCTCGAACGCACCCTGGAACGGATCCGGAGCGAACCGTTCGTGGT